>NVTF01000056.1 GCA_002401485.1 Elusimicrobiota bacterium
TCGATGCCTATCGGATCGACAGGGACTTTTATTTGCCGGCAAAATCCGGGGCTCGTATTTACGGGGCCCAATTGTATTGGTATGCGGTGCGTGGAACCGTGAGGTTGAGTTTCCGGGGGCGGCAGATTATCTTGACCAAGGACGTCTCGGAAGCCTTGGTGGACGGCAGGAAAATCAAGCTCGATAAGGCGATGATTGTGCGGGCGGGCAAAGCCTTTATCCCTATCGGATTCTTTACAACCAAGGCATTCGTTCGTCTTGCCGGGGTCGATTCGAAATTCGATCCCAAGACGCGCCTGTTGCTTGTTGATCACCGCAGTTCGGTCGGGCCGGTCCGGTGGTTTACCTACCCCGGGCACACGCGCATCGTTCTTGAGTTGGACAGGAAGCTTCGTTTTCAAACCCGCAAACGAGGACGATCCGGTCTGGATGTGACAATTCCCAATGGGACGATTGATTGGTCGGAACGTGTTGACGTTGGGGATGGAGTTTTGGAGTTTTTCCATCTGACTCAAGAAAAGAAGCAGGCCCGGTTGACCCTGAAAATGCAGTCGGGAGCAGACGGGTATAAACTTCTTGAACTAAAAAAACCACGCCGAATCGTGATTGATGTGGCACGTTCCAAGGACCGGATTCTTGCCGCAAAAACCCGCCGGGTAGGGTATGAATCTCCCCCCTCCCCCAAACAAACCTGGCGTGAAGCAAGACGCAAGAAAAAGCTCGCCAAGAAAGCCGCAAAGAAAGCCGCAAAGAAAAAAAGAGCACGGATCAAGGCGGCCATTGCGACAAAGGAAGTGACGCATCCTCCTGCGGTTCGTGCTCCTCAGCGTGCCGGACGTATTCGTATTATGGTGGATCCGGGTCATGGCGGAAAAGACGGCGGTGCCGTTGGGCGTCGCGGAACGCTGGAAAAAGATATTAACTTGGCCGCTTCCCGCGAACTGGTCGCCCTGCTTCGCCAAGAGGATGTATTTGATGTTCGTTTGACGAGGGATTCGGATACATTCATCAAACTCAAGCAGCGCTCCGCGCTTGCCAATAACTTTAATGCGGATTTGTTCGTTTCGATCCATTGCAATGCCGCCGATTCGCGGGCTCTATCAGGATTTGAGGTGTACTTTCTGTCGGAGCGGGCGTCCGATCCTGAGGCTGAGCGATTGGCGGAATTCGAAAACTCGGTTCTCGCCATGGAGGGCGAGGATGTTGTTTTGGACGAAGCCGCCGAGCTTTTATACGCTCTCGCCCGGACGGAATATATCAATGATGCCGCCGAAATGGCCGGATTGATGACCCGTTCGTTGTCAAAGCGCGTCGATTTGCGCAATCGCGGAGTCAAGCAGGCGGCGTTTTACGTCCTCCGTGGGGCGAATCAGCCTGCAGTACTTGTTGAAATGGCCTTCTTGTCCAACGGCCGCGATGAGGCGAAGCTTCAGTCCAAAAAGTATCGACGGAAACTTGTTGAAGGAATGTATGCGGGTATTCTTGATTTCGCGCGCCGCAAAGACTGGCTTGAGGGAAAACGATGAAGCGGGGCATAGGCGTGTTTGATTCCGGCGTCGGAGGTCTCACGGTTTTTAAGGCGCTTCGTAAAGAGCTGCCTCATGAAAAACTCATTTATTTCGGAGATACGGCTCGCGTCCCTTATGGGACTAAGACGAAGGAATCAGTGACTCGGTTTTCCCTTGAAATCGCTAAATTTCTTGAGAAGCGCGGGATCAAGTTGTTGGTTGTTGCGTGCAATACGGCGTCTTCCCTTGCTCTTAACGTTCTTAAACGTAATCTCGATATTCCGGTTGTTGGTGTTATTCGTCCGGCTGTGCGGGCTGCCGCTGCGGCGACCCAAACAGGGACGATTGGCGTGATCGGGACGGAGGCGACGGTCGCCAGCGGTGCCTATCAAAAAGCCCTAGCCGCCATCGCCTCGTGCGACCGCATAATAGCCCGACCGTGTCCTTTATTTGTCCCGCTTGTTGAAGAGGGGTGGTGGGAGGGGGCTGTCGCGAAGGCTGTTGCGCATGAGTACCTCGCGCCGCTCAAACGGTCGAAAATGGATGCTTTGATTTTGGGATGCACGCACTATCCGATGTTGGCACCCTTGCTGCGCAGCGTGCTCGGAAAAAAAATCCGGCTCATCGATTCTGGGTCGGAGACGGCTCGTGATGTTCGAGCGGCGCTTGAAGCGGATGGGCGTTTGAAAAGATCAGGCCGCGGCTCGGAGACTTTTTTTGTGACGGACGGTGCCGAGCGTGTGAAGCGCCTGGCTCGAAGATTCCTGGGGCGGAGAACTTCCCGGGTGAGTGTCGTGAGGCTTCCGTGAAGAAATTACAGGGAAGGTTTGGCGAGCATTTCGTCGATGGTTTTCCGGAGGAAATCGATTTTAACGGGTTTGGCCAAAAAACGCGCGTTGGCAGGGTCAGCGATTTCGGCGAAAATATCCGAGGAGGCGGCCTCCCCGCTCATGAAGACAACGGGGGTGTGAGCGGTCGCGCGGTTGCGGCGGAGGTTCTCGAAGAGATGGGCTCCGGTGTCTCCGGGCATGTGATAATCGAGAAGGATCAGCTCGGGTTTAAAACTCCGACAGACTTTCATGCCTTCGATAGGATCGTTGGCGCTCTCGACGATATGGTTCTTAGCCTGGAGAGCCATCGAGAGAAGCTGTACGAGGTCGGGGTCGTCATCGACGATCAGGATCTTCGCCATCGTATCGATAGCATAGGCTCGCGCGAGCCAGCGGTCAAGGTCTATCAGGAGGAATTTTGCAGGAATTGATCCAACGAATTGGAGGCGCACGACCCTCCGTTGACAGCGGGATGCTCCGGGTCGGCCCGCGGCTTGATAAAGCCAGCCGGGTGGAGGCGCTATTAACCGGCGGCGCCAGCCGAGCGTTGTCCTTAGCCGATGCTGTTGTGCAGCTGTGTCGTCAGGATCACGCGAACGAAGCCTTGCCCGTGCTTCGTCAGTTAGCGGAAGTCACGGTTGCGATGGCCGGATGTACGAGCGACGATTCCGCTGCTGCGGTTCTGGAGGGTTGGGAGAATTCGCGCTGGGAAACACTCTGGCCGGTGGAGGGTTTTGCCGCGCGCGCGCAGGCATCGGGGCTCTCTGAGGATGCGGCCTCGCGAATAGAGGCTTTGTGCCGTGATTTCACCCGCGCGAACCGGGCGGTTATCCCCTGGAGTCATGTGTACGAATCGAATCAACAACATGGCGCTAACGCAACCACCGTTCTTATGTTGACCTCGCAGTTGTTGGGACATATGATGCGTGCGCTCGAGACGCATTGGCCCGAAGCCTTTCCGGGAGCGGAGGCATTCGACCCGTGAATTTTTGGCTGGTCCTATGTGCCGTGAGCGCCTTTGCGGCGACGACCGAGCTCGACGCAAGCTCCTCGCCGATTGCTTTGGAGAAATCAGCTCCGGCATTCGATTTTGGGGTTTCGACGGATGCCGCCGTAGGTTCTTTGGGCGGCGGGATCGATTTTGGGATTCCTGATTCTGCACCCTGGCTGGACCCCGCTTTTGATGAAGCGCTGATCGAGGCGGCGCGCATAGAGGCGGCGCGCGAAAAGCATCCTTTGGAACTTCGTTTCTGGGATCGCATCGAGGAGGATCTCATTTCTTTGGAGACATGGCGCATCGGTTTATTCGATGTTGTCCGCCACGCGCGCGGCTATCCGCAGATTTTCCCCCCGAAGCCTGTCGCCAAAAGAGAGATGTTTATTGAGTATGTCGAGTCCGCGCGAGGCGCCTGGCGGCGCGCGTTGGATTATTTTATCGGGATCGACTCGATTTTATCCCGGTACGGGGAATTTTCGGTGTTGGTTAAGCCCGAGGAGAAACGTGCGGCCTTCGCGGTGGCATTTGCCGCTTCGGTCGCGCAGACGCGTTTTATTCAGGAATGGGCGCCTTATGCTTCGCGCGATGAGACGTTGCTTGAAATTTTTAACGAGGAAGTGGAATCAATGGGGTTGCCGGCGGGGGCTTGGGACCGCATGAAATCCAAGCGATTGGACTTTGAGGGTCTGCGTTCTTCATCGTACGCCTACTCGCATTATCGGGCGATTGGCGGCAGCGCGGTTCTCCAGAGTGTGTTGGGGCGTCGCCGACGGATATGGGCTAAAGAACGTTCCAAGGATTTGGCCGCCGCGCCCAAGGCGGCGAAACGACGTCGAAATAAAAATCAATCACGCGACGCGATGGAAGCCGGCTTGTTGGCGCCGGTCTTTCGCACCGAGGCGCAAACAGTCCCTTTTGATGAGGCTGTGGCTGCGGCTGAATTCGTCAAAAAGCCGCTGCTGCCCCCTGTCGGGCGCAATCCGGTTGTGACGATAAGTTCCCAGGTCATTTACGGCATCGAAACAGTACGCTACTGGCTTGATATCGATGTAAAAAAGGGAGCGCGTCCACCGGTATTGATGAATTCCCGGGATATCGCTCAAGCGGAAGCACGTTTGCTCCCCGGCGACATTCTATTGGCTCGGCGTGAGCGTTACCTGGTGGCGATGGGGGACGGAGGGTATTGGCAAGTTGCGGGATTGTTTGTGGGGAAGGAAAAACAGCGCGCTAAATTTTTTGGAGGAGACTCTTTTAACGAAATCATGAGGACTCGATTCCCGGAAGGCTACCAGCAGCATGCCGAAAGCGGAGGAACGGTTCTTATCGCCGGACGCAATGGCGTCGATTTCATGACGTTTGAACGATTTGCGTCCGCGGATCGGATTGCGGTACTGCGCACCCATTTAAACCCGGACGCTCTTGCGGAAGTGGTCGAGCGCGGATTTTCCCTCGCGGGGCGAGGCTTTGATCCCTGGGAAGATAAAGGCTCTGCAGACCGGCTTGGGCGAGCGGAATTGATCGCGCGCGCCTTTAAGAATACCTCCGGGAGATTTCTTCCCGATGAGCCGTCCTTGGGCCGGCGAACGGTGTCAGTCAACGGCATTGCCAAACGCTTCGATGCGGCTTATGGTACGCAATCCGCCGCACTCGATTTAATTTTGTTTCTCGACGCAAACGAATCCCGCCGAAATGTGCGGGCTGCTACCGTCGAAGAATTTAGAAGTTCGTGGCGGCGTTCGAAATGGACGCTTGCCCAGGAGAAAGACTGATGAGAAATAGATCTCGCCATCGCCGACGTAATCGTGGTAATCGTCCGGGGGGAAATTCGACCCAGGGGGGCAACACTTCCTCAGGGCAGGGAAACAGCGAGCCCAATGGCAACCGCGTTGATGGAAATATAGCGAGACCGACTTCCGGGCAGGGAGGCAGCGGCGATGCGGGAGGCGGGCGCAAAGGCGGAGGCGGCGGTGGTGGAAGCCGCAATCGCAACCGCAATCGCAATCGCAACCGCAATCGCGGGGGGCGTCGCGGGCGGGGTCAGGCACCGGCATCACTCAAGCGGACTCCGGCGGAAGTAGAGTTTCTCAACAAGACACCGATTACACCCAACGAATGGATTCAATTAGAGAAGGGTTCCAGTGAACCCGCCATGCGGGTCATGGACCTTCTTTGTCCGGTGGGCAAGGGCACGCGGGGATTAATTGTCTCGCCCCCCAAGGTCGGGAAAACTACGATCCTAAAGCAGTTGTGCAACGCGGTCGAAAAGGCTGAGCCCGATATGCGGATTTTATGTGTTCTTCTCGATGAAAGACCCGAGGAAGTGACGGATTTCAAGCGCGCCGTTAATGCGGAACTCTTCGCCTCTTCCAGCGATATGGGTTTCCAGGACCACATCAAAATGGCGCATCGCGTTTACCAGGAAGCGGTGGGAACCGCTGCGGAAGGAAAGGACGTGATGATTGTGCTTGATTCCCTGACGCGTTTGGCGCGCGCTTTTAATACGGCTGCGACCGGAACTAAAACACTCTCCGGCGGTCTGGATTCCAACGCAATGGAATGGCCGCGGCGGTTTTTCGGTGCCGCGCGCAAATTGGAAGAAGGCGGGTCGATCACGATTCTCGCGACAATTCTGGTGGATACCAATAGCCGCATGGATGAGGTGATCTTCCAGGAGTTTAAGGGCACGGGCAATATGGAGCTGGTGTTGTCTCGTCAGGCCGCTGAGATGCGCTTGTTCCCGGCGATTCACGTGAAGAACTCCGGAACACGGCGCGAGGAGCTGCTTCTTTCCAAGGACTCGCTTGAAAAGGCTTGGTTGCTGCGGCGCAAGTTGGCGGTAGCATCGGATATGGAGGCTACTAAAACAGTCGTGGAATTGATCAAGAAGAATAAAACGAACGAGAAAATTCTGGCCGGCATTGTGGGAAGCCTGTGAAGCGAGCCTTAGTTCTGCTGGTGGGGATGTTCTCGGCCGCGGCTGTTTTTGCCGCGACGGGCGATGATGCGCTGCAGCGTCTCGTTACTGATGACTCCCCTGACGCAGGACGAAAATTAACCCGTTTGTATCATTCAACGACGAACCCGGATCAACGTTTTTGGCTGGTTCAGGCGATGGCCCAACGGCTTCGGGACCGCTCGGATCCGGAAGCCTTGGAGGCATTGCTGCTCGCTGCGCAGGAAGTGAATTCCGGGGTTCGCGGCTCTGCGTTGCGTGCCTTAACCGTGTTTGATTCACTGCCGCGTGAAGAGTTGAACAAAGAGCGCATCGAAAAGATCGAAACGGTTGCGAGACTCGGTATCGCCAGTCCGGTCGGTCCGGTCCGGGAGGCCGCAATCGAACTCGAACGGACTCTGAAAATTTTTAAAGACCCCCAGTCACGCGACACGCCGCCGCCCCCCAAGGAGCATGAGATTCGGGGTGGCGGCTTCTTAACACGCGCTTCGGGGGCGCTGCGATGGGTTTGGATTATTTTGTTCCCCGTTCTGGGGGCTTTTTGGGCGTGGTCCGGGGCCCCGGTTTTTGACCATAAGTCGAGACAAGGCCAGCGGGCGGCGGCCGCGTTTTTAGCGTTGTCGAATCAAACACTGTTTTTAGGAATCTGCGGATTTCTTTTCCCCCAATACTTTACCAAAGCAATATTGCTTGGTGTTTGCCATGTAAAACTTGTTTTTTCAACAGTTTTTGAAAATGATGTTGGAATAAATTGCGCTGTA
>NVTF01000005.1 GCA_002401485.1 Elusimicrobiota bacterium
GTGGCGGAAATGCAGGAGGGAATGCATTAGGGCAAGGAGTACTTATACAAGATGAAACAGCATATGAGTCATCTTTCCTGGTGCACGTGTAAACACTCAGCCCGGTTTAAATGTAAACCACCAGCCCGTTTGTACAATAGGCGGGGGCATTCCGCCGTGGCAGAACCTTGGGAAAAACCCCTGGATATTAACGGATCGAGAATTTTATGAAAGCTTCGAAAACTAACCCAGCCACCACTTAAACAGCGCCCTTACGGTGGGGGTCAGTTTCGTTTTCTTCCACTGACCGGCCGCGCGTTTGATCGCCTCGACCTGGGTCGGATAGGTGTGGATGGTATCGGCAAGGGTGCCGAGACCGATTCCCGCGGTCATGGCAAGGGTGAGTTCGGAAATCATCTCTCCCGCGTGGCGCGCGACAATCGTTGCGCCCAGAATGCGATCGGTTCCATCTTCGTAATGGATTTTGACGAAGCCTTCGTCTTCTCCGTCAAGAATCGCCCGGTCCACATCCTTGAAGGGTTCCATGATTGTTTTTACCGGGATGCCGCGCGCGATGGCGTCTTTTTCGTACATGCCGACGTGGGCGATTTCGGGATCGGTGTAGGTTGTCCACGGAATGATCAGCGACGTCGTCTTTTTTCGCAGCATCGCAATGGGCGTGAAAAGAGCGTTCTGAATTACGATTTTCGCGTGTGCGTCCGCTGTGTGAGTGAATTTATAGGGGGAACAAACATCTCCCGCCGCAAAAATAGAGGGATTAGAGGTCGCGAGCGTCTCGTCAACTTCCACGCCCGTACGCACATCAAAATTTACTCCGGCGGCTTCCAGGCCCATGCCCTCAACATTGGGGGCCCTCCCAACGCCGACCAGGATCTCGTCGACAACGAGTTCGCGGCATTCTCCGCCGCAATCCATTTCGACGATTTTTTCCTTTCCGCGTGTCGACACCTTTTTAATCACGCAGCCGGTAATTAAGTTGATCCCGTCCTTGATCAGCTCTTTTTCGACGATCTGCGCCGCATCGGCGTCTTCGCGGACGAGAACGTGATCTTCCGCTTCGAGAAGGTGCACCTTTGATCCGAATCGTGCGAAGGCTTGCGACAATTCGCATCCAATCGGTCCCGCACCGATAACAATAAGGCGTTTTGGAAGTTCTGTTAGGGAGAACACTGTTTCGTTTGTAAGCGGTTTAGCGTCGGCAAGCCCGGGAATCGGCAGGATGATGGCCCGGGCGCCGGTGGCGATAACGGCTTTTTTGAAATTCAGGGTTTCTCCGCCAACCTCGATTGTGTTGGGCCCGGTGAAGCGACCGGGGCCGAGAAACACATCGACGCCTGCCTTGGTATAGCGAGCCGCGCTGTCGTTGTCCGAGATTCGGGCGCGTATTTTTCGCATACGCTCCATCACCGCCGGAAAATCGACCACGGTCCCTTCCGGGACAGAGACTCCGAATTTTTTAGCGTCGCGGACATCCGCGAATGCACGTGCCGCCCGGAGGAGGCCTTTGGAGGGAACGCAGCCGACGTTGAGGCAGTCCCCACCCATGAGGTGTTTTTCAATGAGCGCTACCTTCGCCCCGAGACTGGCGGATCCTACGGCGGAAATGAGCCCGGCGGTTCCCGCCCCGAGCACAACGAGGTTGTAGGTGCCGTTTGGTTTTGGATTCTTCCAGTTTGTGGGATGTACGTTATCGACCGTTTTGCGGTTGTGCTCGTCATCGGGGAGCAGCAGCGGTTTGTTTTCTTCGGCAGTCTCAAGACTCATGGATTTTCTCCTGCAAAGCTTTGCGCGCAATTTTTGTGACGTAGACTGTGACGCCGATCGTGGCGGCGAGGCCGACCCCGTAGAGGGCCCACTCGGCGGGGGTTTTTGCGCGTCCGCCGGCGCCGAGTGTTGCTAGGTCGCCCGCAAGCGAACCTAAATAGACGTACATGACGGTGCCCGGCATCATGCCGAGCCACGAAGCGACAATGTAGTCGCGGAGTTTCACCTGGGTTAAACCAAATGCGTAATTAAGAAGATTGAACGGGAAGGCCGGGGACAACCGGATCAGACCTACGATCCGCCACCCGCCTTCGGCGACTGCAGAATCCACGGCCTTAAATTTCGGGAACGACTCGAGTTTTCCTTCGACCCAATCACGCGCTAAATGGCGGCCTACCAGGAACGCGGCGGTGGCACCCAATGTGGAGGCGATCGAAACGTATATCGATCCCCATACGACGCCAAAGACGGCTCCTGCCCCAAGGGTGAGAATCGAACCGGGGAGGAACGCAACCGTGGATGTGATGTAGAGCAGAATAAAAAGAATGGGGCCTAGGGGACCGAGTCCGGCGATCCAATTTAGTGCGTGGGTTAGATGGGCTGGCGCGTCCAGTGCGCGTAATCCGATAAAAAACGCGATAGCGCCGATGGCGCCCAAAATGGGCTTCCAGGGGATCTTTTTCATATTCGAAGAGGGTAACATAGTCGTCGTCATCGCGTGTACACATTGGTCTGGGGATAAAATGAGGACCACGCGAACCAGTAGGCTTGAGTGGATGGAAGTTCCCTTCCCTTGGAATCACGAACGTACGCAGAGCGGGCTTTGGGGTCGCAGTGAATCTCGAGCTGCTTGCCGCCGAGCGTGTCCTTGATGACGCGTTTTGAACATTTCTTCACGGGGTAGGCCTTTCTTGAATTTCCGATGGCGACCCCGAGAACCCACTCTTTTGGATGCAGCCGTTTATCCTTAGGTCCTACCGGGAAATACGTACCGGGGTCGTTTTCATAGCCGACATAGGGGTCGCGGTTGTAATCCCGGCGAAATCCGGTATCAAATGATTGTACGAGCGTTTTAGGAAATAGCTTCTTCCATTTTTTCCACGTGGTGTGACGTGAGGGCAATTGGCGCAGTTCTTGGCCTTTGCTGGGTCCCGTCACTGATTTCTTCATTATTTGGGACCAGAGGCTGTCTGTCTCGCGGTCATAAAGCAGCACGTCTGAGTTATAAAGGAGGCCGGAAACCGCGAAGCGTCGGCGTTTCCCTTCAATGCGCGAGTGAAATACCATCCCGGTCCCGCAAAGCGGGCAGTAGGTGATTGCGATTCGTTCTTTCCCGAATGCGTCGTTTACAATTTCGTGCCAATTCAGAATCCGGATTGGATACGCTTTCGCGACTCCGTTCCTGTAAACACCGATAACACGGTCTCCGGGGCGCAGACGCGTTTGATTGGCGGTTACGAATTTTGGATCTGTGAGAGCGGGAATGCCGTCTCTCGGAGGTCCTCCGCGAAAAATCTTGTTGGCTGGAATCAGTCCGTCGTCTAGATTGAACCCATTGAGCTTTTTGGCGTGGCTGGGTGCGGCCGTGATAAGAAGCAGGAGGGGGAGAAGTGTTTTCATAATGTGCCAGTGAGTGCCGGCCCGGGCGGGAGTGTTACATGTCATTTTGCTAATATTTAGGCGTGCCTGCGCAGACGACCGCCTTCGCCGAAATTGTTGATGCCAATACAGGATATCTCCTGCGTGCCGCGATTGGATTTGGCCTGGGGTCGGTAGACGCGGAAGACCTGGTAGCGGAAACCTTTAAGACCTTTCTTGAGATTCAAGACCGTTTCGAAGGGAGGTCCTCGGTGCGGACCTTCCTGTACGGTATCCTTTATAGAAAGAATCTCGAGCGCTCCCGCAAGAGTGTTCGAGAAATGCCGGTCGACCCCATTGAGGGCATCTTTAAGGAACGGTTTGATTCCCGGGGGATGTGGCAGAACCCGCCGCGGGGCCCGGATCTGGAAGCCGTTTCCGAGGAAACTGAGGGACTGATTTTGGAGTGCCTCGACGGTCTCGTCGAACAGCAGCGAGCGGCGTTTTATTTCAAAGAGGTCGAAAGAATGACCGCGGAAGAAGTTTGTAACACTCTTGAGATTAAGTCCACTCACCTCCGAGTGCTCCTTTTCCGGGCACGAAACGGGCTCCGTGAATGTCTGGAGCGTAAATGGGAGGCAAAGCAATGATGGGTCCTAGTTGTGAGGAGATGGCGCGTCGCTCAACAAGCGGCGAAATGGATAGTGCGGCTTTCTTGACCCGCATATTCATGCGCATGCACATGGCGATGTGCAATCATTGCAAGAAATTTTTATCTCAAATGAAGTTGATTTCCAACACCGTTCAGAAGCGCTTCGGCGAGAATCCTGATCCTGCCCGTGTTGCCGCGCTTAAGAAGCGCCTGCTGGACTGATCGGCTGTCACCATTCTTCTTCCCAGATCTCCCGCGTCTTAATCAAGTCCTCAATAACGATTTCCTTTTGAGAGTAAGGCACCGAGCCGTTAACGGGGATGGCTAAATCGAAAATTGTTGAGATAGCACCTCGGCGCAGCTCGCGCCAAAATCCCCGTTCCAGTTCATCGTACACCGGCGTTAATCGAAGTCTTCGTCGGCGCGGTTGCGTGAGCGGCTTGCGCGGTTGCGGGGCGCGTGCTGGGCCCGATCCCCTGATTTTTGAACGCGGCCTCGTCCAGGCTGAGGCAAGCGCCAGGGGGCGCAGGAGTGTGTCGATAGGGAGAACATCGGACGCTTTGAAATGGAGGGTATAGATGCCGATGCGAGCTTCCTGGAGGGTTTCTTTTGAGGCTTGCTCGAGCGTCCCGAAGGGGTCGCGTGCCAGCGCGAAAATACGTGCGGGAACTGAAGGGAGGTCCTGGAGATTCCATCGGATCGAGTAGCCGAGATGGGCGCGGGGTGATCCGTTGCTATCAACTAAGAACTCCAGTCGCAGCGGAGCCCCGAAGACGGGTTTCTCCGGGATGAGAGGCTGCACGGGCGACGCCGGTTCTGATGAAATCACACTCACGTAACGGGCCGCAATTGCAGTCGTCGGCGAGAGCAGGAGAAATAGGATGAGCGTTCCTGTCATTTTATCCTTTCATAAGTCAGTGCGGGCTTTGGGGCAAGGGTTACAGGCTGTGAGAAGCGCGTTGAGACTCCGTAACTCTAGGGCGTATTCCTGCACTGACTTTAGAGGCCACCTTTGATGATTATAGCGGAAAATTGGGATTGCGGCAGTGGGGAGTTTTTTAGAATTGGAGAATCCAAACTATTTCACAGGATCCGGGATGGGGTTTGCGGGCGCGTCATTGATCGCGAAAAGGCAGTGTTTCGCGAGTCGTCCGATGGCCGGCGGTGTTACTTTTGCTCCCGAAAATGCATGGTCCTCTATTATCTGAATCCCCGGAATTATTTGGGGCGATAGGAGTGAAAATCGCGGTTCTATGGCTTTTCGCCCTTGCGTCAACGGCGCAGGGGGCGACTCCCATCGAAAGGTTCCTAAAAAGGGTTGGCAAACATGCCGTTCCCCTGGAAGAGTTGCATCCCGCGGTTCGTGCTGTCGGCGACATCCATGCCTTGGGGAGTCCTAAATTCTGGACGGTTGAAGAAGCGGACCGCGAACTGGATGGTGAAGAACGGGTTTTGGGCCTCCGTATTGCCGGTGAGGTTCGTGCCTATCCGATCCGGATTTTGAACCACCATGAGGTGGTCAATGACCGGGTGGGAGGAAAACCCGTCGTTATCACCTATTGCCCGCTGTGCCTCAGTGGGATCGCATTTGAGCGGACTGTCTCCTCGCAGACATTCGTTTTTGATGTTTCGGGGCTTCTCTATAACAGTGATCTCGTGCTTTTTGATCGTGCAACCAGTACGTTGTGGTCTCAGATTTTAGGGGAGGCGATTGTCGGCCCGTTGACGGGAACAAAACTCGTGCGTGTTCCGTTGCGGTATTCCAAGTGGAGGGATTGGAAAAAAGCCCACCCCGAGACCCGGGTTTTAAGCTTCGAATCCGGGGGGGACCGGAATTATTACAGGGTTCCTTATAAAAGTTACCACGCGACCCAGAAATTGAGGTTTCCGGTGAAGCATCGTGATCGACGCCTTCCCAATAAGCAGGTGGTATTTGGAATTTCATTGAACGGAAAAACCAAGGCGTATCCGTTAAGCGCTCTTTCGGACCAAGGGATCCGCGATTATTTTAATGGTGTTGATGTATTGGTTTGGCAGGGGAAGACGGGGCCCATCGCTCGGCGATTGGACAACGAGAAAGAAATTAGGGGGCTGGTTTCTTATTGGTTCGCGTGGGCCGCCTTCAACCCGGGAACCGAGTTGTATGGGCGTTAGAAGGTAAGGAGCTTGTGGACAACTGTCGCGACTTGAAAAAACGCGGTATCCGATCCCTTTGCGCTTTTTGAATAAATGCCGAGTCCTTTGTGGGCCGGTTCAACGAGTTCCGGAAGATAGGATAAAAGTTCGGCCTCGGAAGCCCGTAAATTCGTGAATTTGACGATCCGGTCTCCGCCGTGTTTGGTGGAGAGTTTCTTGAAATGTTTCTGGAGTTCCTCCATTTTGATGGGCGAGAAGGAGTCTCCCGCGAGATAGAGGTCTTTGTCACGAAGATCGCACCCGTACTTTCCTTTCGCGTCGCTTCGGAGGAGGCCGGTCTTTTCGAATTTTTTCAAAACGGACCGGATTTTTGGGATTGAGAACCCGGTCACCGCCGCAATTTCTTGGGCATCCCAGAGTCCATTATCATTGGTCAGGATTGCGAAAACCCAATGCCCTTCCAAGCTCCCGGTAATAAGATCGGTTTGTTCCTTGGTGAGCGTGTGTGCCCGCGCCTTGGCTGTTTGCGACAGTGCCCTATTGAGAGGGGAGTCTGCATCGATTGCCGGACGTGTTCCTTTGGAGAAGGTTCGCTGCACAAAATTGAACAAACTCTGGGAGCCCAGGGTGGCTTGAAGAAAGGCGGTGACAAGTTCTTGGGAGCGTTTTTCATCAGGATTGAGCCGCAGGCCGGCACCGATTTTTTCAAAGAGGGCGGGGCTTGGCTTGGAACGTCCGGTTTCAACGTTTGAATACTGGCGGTAGGTGCAGCGAAAAAACGCACGCCCTCCGCGTTCCCGATAAAAGGCGCGGGGAGTTGTGTAGCCGGCCTCTTCCCTGAGTCGTCGCAGCGTTTTTCCGAAATTCTTCACCCCTGCAGTCTAGCACAGCTGGAAGGGAAGTGGAAATGGCATTTCCACTTTTTGGGTAAAAGCGTTGACATAATTTCTAGAGCCGAAGCCTCATGTTGTCTTGGGCCTGTTGGTCGTATCATGAGGTCAGTTCGTGATTGGAGGTGGTGCTTCGATGAAGAGACGAATTTCATTGGTGATGGCCGTAGGACTGTCTGTTGGTGTTTGGCAGTATTCGCAAAATACTCAAACAGTGCTTTGTGAAGGGTATTTCCCAGACTACGGGATGAAAATTTCGCCTAATGCCGTGCAGGCCGGCGGACTCAGCGAGGAAGAGTATCACGCGGTGCTGGACCGAATTGAATCGGTGTACGCACCCATCGTAGCTGCCAAGGGTGGTCGTCTCGACATGCGGAGATTGTGGTCAAACGCCAGCGTCAACGCGTCTGCGCAGCGTATTGGAAACACCTTCGTCGTCAATATGTTTGGAGGCATGGCGCGCTTTCCTTCGATGACAGCGGACGCCTTCTCCATGATCGCGTGTCACGAGCTCGGGCATCATCTTGGTGGGGCGCCTAAAGGCAACGGGCGCGGCTGGGCCTCCAATGAAGGCCAATCAGATTATTTCGCGAATCTTAAATGCCATCGTCGTTTATTCGGCGGTGGTGGAGGCGGCAAAACATCTCCTGTGCTGGCCGAGGCGTGTTCTCAATCGTTTGGCTCCCGTCGTGCTCAGGCGACCTGTGGGCGTTCGGCGATGGCTGCCGTTGCCATCGGCAAGGTGGCCGCGGAGATGAGCCGATCGAACCCGCCTGGGTTTGGGACTCCGGACCCGAAGGTGGTGTCGCGAATCAGCGACCGCCATCCCGCCCCGCAGTGCCGATTTGATACGCAAATGGCAGCGGCTCTTTGCTCGAAACCCTTCACGGAGGGTTTTGACGATCGGGACCCGGTGCCCGGAGCTTGCACCCGCGACGCGGGATTTCGCGTGGGTGTGAGGCCGCTTTGCTGGTATAAACCTCCGCCATCGAGGCGACCGAGCCTGAATTTGGCGGACACGATCACGCTTCCAGATGGAAATCTTCTCATCGAAGCCTTGAGGGCGTCATGAAGCGAACGGGGGTTTTGGTTATGGCGTGTCTTTTGACCGCTTGTGCGGGAACAACAAATACGGCTGCACGACGGGCAAATCGCGGCCGTAAAGCGCGACCGATCAGTGTCGAATTGGGAAAGGTCTTTGAGAAGGGGAATCGAACCCTGTTGTACGGCGGTAAATTGGAGACTTCTCATTTTGACATTACGAAATCGAGTCTGAAATCGGAACAACTGCATTATGGAATCGGACGCGAAGTATTTCAGGCGTTAACGGAACCGCGATTCGATTCAGCTAAAAAAGCCAATCGCTGGCTCAAAAAGGGGGATCGCGTCCTGGCCCTCAAGGATGGGAAATCGGTCAAGGTTTATCCGATTAGTCTTCTCAAACATCACGAGGTCGTCAACGATGTGGTTGATGGCCGGGCGATATTTGCGGCGTACTGCATTCTTGCCGACCTTGGGGCCGTTTACGAACGAACGCTCGCGGGGCGTACGCATACCTTCGCCCTGAGCGGCTACACGTATTTTGACCCGAAGGTGTGGGAGGGCCTCGACGGTTTTGTCTTGTGGGACCGGGAAACCGAGAGTCTCTGGTGGCCGCAATCCGGGAAAGCTGTTTCGGGTCCGATGCTGGACGCCCCGATGCGGGTTCTCGATGAGGCGCGGTGGTCTCAAACGACTTGGGGCGAAATTAACAGTGAATACCCGGATGCGCGGGTTCTCGCCAAGGGACAAAAATTCACTCAAACGGCCGAGCAGATCAAATTCGGCAATAAATACAAGGGTGAGCGGTTTTCGGGGAAGGCTCCTGAGGATGCAATTGCTCCGCATTGGGGCGGCAATAAGGCGCTGTGAAATCTTTCACGGCGATTAAAACGTCGCCTCTTCTTCGAGTTCGACTCCCAAATTTTTACCGATACGCTGAAGGAAGTTTGCTGAAGCGGTTATGTATGCGATTTCGGCTATTTCCTGCGTTGAAAAGTATTTTTTGAGGGATTCGATGGCTTCATCGGAAGCCTCCACTTCTTTGGTGGTTTCATAGGCGAACCGGACAACAGCTCGCTCGGCTTCAGTAAGAAGTGTGTTTTCAAATCCGTTGGGACCCAACACTCCGATTTGTTCATCTGTGAGCCCCGCCTTCTTTGCCATGGCGGTGTGATGCGCCTGGCAATAAGTGCACTTGTTGGCGCGCGATACTGTTAGAAATGCGATTTCTCGGAGACGGGGTTTGATATTGAGTTTGTTGAAATAGGCATCGACGAAGGCTCCCATTGTTTGGGTCGCCCCGCTCGAGTGACCCATCAGTTTGACGAAATTGGGTACGAAGCCAAATACTTTCTTGATTTCCTTGTAGATGACGGTAGCCTCTGGGGTCTCTTCTCCTTCCTCAGCATACGGAATCTTGGGCATCAATCAGGTCCCCCGGAAGGCGGTAAAAATTACTACACCTGGATTTGTTACCCCTATATCCGTTCAAAGTCTCTGAGTCTGGAGTCTTTTAGTCTGTCGGCGCTGTTTCCAACTCGACACCCAGATTTTTCCCGATTCGTTGAATGAAGTTGCCTGAAGCCGTCACGTAGGCGATTTCGACAATTTCTTTCGAAGAAAAGTGCTTCTTGAGCGATTTGGTGGTCTCATCCTCAGCGGCCACGTTTTTAGTCGTTTCATAAGCGAACCGGACCACGGCTTGCTCGGCTTTGGAGAGCAAGGGGTTGTCATACCCTTCGGGTCCAAGCACGGCGATTTGTTCGTCTGTGAGTCCGGAGCCTTTTCCCATGGGCACATGGTGGCCCTGGCAATAGCCGCAGTCGTTGGCACGTGCGACTGTTAAATAGGCGATTTCCCGTATGCGGGGAGCAATCGAGAGTTTGTTCAAATAAGAATCAAGGATCGCTCCCAGGGCTTCGGTCGCCGGGCCTGAGTGGCCCATCAGCTTGATGAAGTTGGGCACCATGCCAACCTGTTGTTTGATGAAACCGTATACAGCGGTGGCTTCAGGTGCTTCGGTTCCTTCCTCGGCATAGGGTATTTTGGGCATAGAGCTGCTCTCCTTGGTTGTAGTTATAAGTCAGTGGATGAACCCTTGCGTCTGTTACTTCATATCCGATTCACATTTTCTAGGTCGGAAGACCCTGATTTCGGGGGACGCATGACGTAAGAAAGCGGGGCCCAACGGTCTATAAGGCATCCCCCCTAAAGTCTATAGAGTGGGTTTGTGGGAATTCGCCGACTCATAACTCTAGCTGCCGTCATTGCTCTCGTTTGTCCGGGTGATTCCGTCGCGAGAACACTCGTGCGGGCGCCCTCGCTGGGTCAGTCCTCCTTGGCGGCCCCGATGTTGTCTTTGCCGACATTCTTGACCTTGGCATTACAGCCCCCAGGGTTCGCACCGTCTTTGCAGACGACATTGCCAAGCCTGACACCCATGCCCGCGCTGTCTGTTCAGCGAAAAAAAACACGTCCGGTTGTCCGGGAAGCACTCGCAGTTGTCGAGAAACGCTCTAAGAAGTCTCCTGCCAAAACGATGCGGCGTTTTTTCGACGCGGGGATTGTTTCCCGCAGTGAAGCCCCCGTTGTTGCCGCAGGTTCGATTCGAACGCCCTCCGTATTATTAAATGCCGCCGATTTTCATCCGGAAACAGTCATTCGAATTGAGCCGGGACTCCCCAGTCCCAAGGCGGAGGGAGCGAAGAAGGCTCCGAAACGCAGAGGGCTTTTTAAGTCCGGAATTCTCCTAGGAGCTCTTGCTGTTTCCGCTGTGGGTGTCTCCTACTCCTCGGTTCCTCCAGGGCTTGCGGCGAATTCCGTGATTTCGATTGGCATGGCGGTGGGTGCGATTTGGTTCGGGCGCGGCATTGTTCGCGGTTTCTTTCGCCGTGGTCCTCCGAAGAAACGGTCTTTGCGGGCGGGGGTGGCGCTAGGTCTTCTTTGGGCCTCCTTTAATCTCGCCTATCCCTATGGCCTGATGCAGACGCAATTAAAGACCGCCGACGCTGTGCAGTGGGCATGGGAAGTCTCCACTCCCAAGTCGTGGCGCGGTGGGAATGTGGACAAGGTTTTGGAAGTGATTACGGAGACCCGCGAGATTGAATCGCTGCCGGCTGATTTTGGAAACACTGTCGCCAAGATTTTGGCCGAGAACCCGGAAGGCCGGAAGGTTCTTGAGAAGTTGCGCGATAGAAGCGGGAAGCTGCGGTTGCCGGATTTGTACGTCGCGGAAGTCGGCGCGGGAACGGGCGCGCGCTATATCTCAATTTACGAAAGCGTCTATATTAACCCCTCCTATCTAAAGAGCGCCGGGGTGACGCTCGCGGAGGTTCGCGCGGGCCCCGAGGCGGCGACGAAGTTGATTCGTCATATCGAAGTGACGTTGTTTCATGAATTCCATCACGCCTCACAATTTCGGAGAAGCTTGATCGTTCCTGGAATGCTGGAAAAATTTCCCACCCAACTCCATAAGGTTTTGTCCCTGCAGACCGAGTACCAAACCCATATCACCGAACAGCGCTATGTTCATGAAAAGCTGAAGGCGGATCCCAGCGCTCAATTGAAGTCGTATGAACTTTCTGAATATGAATCCTTTCTTAAAGATTTCGAGGCGTTCTTGAAGGGCATCGAGAATTCCCACACATATCGGTATTTTTCCAATATCGACTCAAAATACTACGAATCCTTTTTGGCTGAGGAGCGCGCAATTCATGACGCGCGAGCCGTCGAAGGGTATCTAAATATCGCGCGGCGCGCTGCCGCTAAGAATTCGTTCTGGAAGGCGAAGATTTCTTTCGCTTGGGCCAAGGAGCGCGCGGCAAGAGCCGGTCTTCCCATTCCTTCAAAGCCTTATTGAGGGCTTATTTTGACATTGCCTTGAGGGTAGCCTCGACTTCTGCCCAAGTGTAGCCGCGCACCCGTCGTCCGTTGATAAAGATGGAGGGTGTGCCGCGAACGCCGAGGCGGTCACCTTCCGCGATATCGGCTTCTACGAGCGCCTGGGATTCTTTTTTGTCGTAGCACTGGTTGAAGCTTTTTTCCGGTAGACCGGTCTTAAGCGCAATGGCTTTGAGCTTGGAGTCCGCGTTTTTCTCGTTGATATCCCCTTGGGCGGCAAACACATGGGATTTAAACGCTGCGGCTTGTTTCGGTGCGATTTTCCCAACACAGGCGAGAGCGACTGCCCCGGCGTTTGCCCACTTGTGCATGTTTCGCAGTGGGAAGTTTTTGAAGATGCGCCTAATTTTTCCTTTATAGGGACCCAGCTTCTCTTTGAGAATATCGTGGCTGTGCTTGCAGTGCGGGCATTGGAGGTCCGAATATTCAACCATGGTCAGCGCTGCATTTGCCGGACCGGTCCCGGGAACCCCCGTGAGTTTCATTTTGGAGACGCGATCCTTATCTGGATCAACGGCGATATTATGGGGTGTCCCTAAAAAATACCATTGTCCGTCTTCAGAAACATAGATGGGTTGATCTTGTTTGCCCTCCGGTGCAACGATCGACATCGTGCCGGAGAGGAATCCCGGCAACTCTGACTTTTTAAGGGGAGAGATATTGACTTTCCATAATGGGGATAAACTGAAGCTCTTTCGCGCGTGTTTCGCGATGTCGTTGGGGGAGGGGGCCGCCAAGGCCGCCCCGGCGGAAATCGTGATGATGCAAAATAATCGAAGCAATCGGTTCATGAGGATCTCCTCTCAAGCAGTGTTGTTATGTCGGCGGCGATTTCCTGACGTGTGGTATTGACCATGTATTTTCGAAAAACTTTTCCATCTTCGTCTATCAGGAACTTGGTAGGCAGGCCGAAAATTCGATAATTGTCCATCGTGTCGTCATCGATGAACAGCACCGGATACGGAAGTTCGAATTCCGCGGCAAAACGCGCAACGATTTCCGGGCCGCCTTCATCAACTGAGATCGCAAGCAGGGAGAGCCCCTGACCTTTGTATTCGGAATAAAGAGCCTTAAGTTCCGGGACTTCATCGGCACACGAAACGCACCAGGTTGCCCAGAAATCGAGCAGTACAATTTTTCCTCGCAGTTTAGACAGGTGAGTTGTGCGGCCGCCTAAATCGGTTAAAGAAAAGTCAGGGGCGCGAGAGCCGACCAAGGGACCTCCCGTCGTTGGCGCGGAGAATAGAAACAAAAGAATTCCCACGCTGGATATTGCGGCCAGCGCGGTAAGAAAGTTCTTATTAATCGAGCGCGGATTTTTGGGCGTCATGGTGCATGAACTCCAGCGGGCGGGAAAACTTAGCGGCGGTGAGGCGTAGACGTGATTAGGAATTGCTGGTTCACACCGCTTGATCCATTATAGGGCTCCCCTTAGGCTTTGTCAATTCTGGCGGGGCTGCACTCCGATACCGGCGCGCGCGTGATCGAGAGAGTAGCGTCCATCGGGTCGGAGCGGAGAACCGCGCATGGGATCTTTAGATAAAAAGAATGGCGTGTCGAGGTCGATAAACGAAAAGCCTCCCAAGGCCCGCGCCAGATGGGCGGCGGCTGTCATCGATAGCCTCGTCTCGACCAAGCCGCCGATCATGAGGCCAAGGCCGAGCGCCTTTGCTGTTTCCGTCATGAGGCGTCCTTCGAGGATTCCCGATTTCATGAGTTTTATATTGATGACTTGGGCTGCGTCGGCGCGAGCGATTCGTACTACATCTTTAGCGGAGCATGCACTTTCGTCGGCGGCGATGGGGATGCCCCCTTCCTTCCAGACAGCGTGAAGCCCCTTGAGTGACCCTGCCGGGAGGGGTTGTTCAAATAACGCGGGGCGAATGCGGCGTTGCTTAAGGTTGAGTAGAAATTGAAGTGCGGACCGTTTGTCGTAGGCGGCGTTTGCGTCGGCGATGAGGCGTGCGCGCGGGGCCCCCGCATGCACGGCGGCCATGCGATCAGCGTCGGTCTCGGGGTCTACGCCGACCTTTACCTTGATTGTTGTTGTGCCGCGTTTCCAGAGTCGTGCGGCCGAGCGTTGTGCTGTCGCCGCGTCTACGATCGGAACGGTGACATCGGAATGCACTGCAGCGCGTCCGTTTCCTAGAAGGGCGCAGAGCGGTGTGCGTGCCGCACGTCCCCATGCATCAAATAGTGCGATTTCGATTGCGGCCCGTGCACTGCCTGCGCGCAGCCCGGCTTGGTCGAGTTTCTTCCCCCATAGGAGCGGGCGGTCAACGGGAAGTCCCTCCAGTAGTGAGGACACGCTTCGAACCGCTGTCAGAATTCCGTTTTGGGTTTCGCCGTTAAATGCGGGCATGGGAGCACCTTCGCCCCAGCCCTGCGTGCCATCGGTGAGAACGACACCCACCAGAACGTTGCGCACGGTGGTGTGTGCCCCTCCCGCGATGGTGAAGGCTTCTCGCATCCCGACATCGAGTTTGCGAACGCTGAGTCGAGCAACGATCATTCTAAGGTTTGTTCGAAGGTGGCGTCGGAGAGGGCGTGATGGCGCCATCGGGGAGCGTCGAAGTGCCACCATTCGGTTTTAAGAGGAGTGAACCCGTGCGCCATCATTGCATCGCGCAGAATGCCTCGATTTTTAATCGCGAGGGCTGATGCTTCCTGAGAGTCCCAGTGAGCGCGGATGGAAAAGTCGTCGTATCCTGTCGGCATTTCCAGTTCTTGCCCGCGTTTATCAACGAGCGTGATGTCTACGGCAGCGCCGCGATTGTGGCGGGAGCCCTTTTCCGGGTCGGCGACATAACGGGGGTCGGGGACGAGTGCCCATAATTTGTGCTGGATATGGAGAGGGCGGTAGCAGTCCCATACTTTGAGTCCGAGTCCGATGGTTTCCAGGTCCTGCTGAACAAGTGCCAGGCTTCGGGCTGCGGATCGGCGGAGTACGCAGCGATTCTCCGGGTAAAGAATTTTTCCTGTAAAGTTGTCTTCGGTTGCGTATCGAATGTTAATGATGACATTGGGAACCGCTTCACCGATATCAAGAAAGGGTTCTGAGCCGGGAGCGCGTGGATTTGTGCACGCGGCCGTGAAGGAAATCAGAAAGAGGAGCGCCCAGCGCCTCATGGGATCAAAAGAACCCCTTTTTCCCGCGGCGGGAGGAACGTCGGGGAAGGCGGAAGCGGGAGGAGGCCGAACTTTTTTTGCTGGCGGATAATCGGGGCGGGACATCGTAGTCAAATCCATCGAGTGCGCAGCGTTCGATTGTCATTTTGAGATAACGCTCAATGGATTCCATGGGGGGGCGCTCGTCGGGGCCCATGAGGGTAATTGCGTCCCCTACGGTGAAGGCGCGAGCCGTGCGTCCGATGCGGTGGAGGTAATCTTCGGCGTAGAGAGGCACGTCGAAGTTGAATACATGGCTTACATGACGAATGTCGAGTCCGCGTGCTGCGATGTCGGTCGCGACAAGGATTTCAACTTTTTGGTCGCGGAAAGATTCGAGAGATTCCTTTCGTTTCGATTGAGATAAATCGGAATGGATAACAGCGGCCGGAATATCCTTCGTGCGTAAAGAGCCTGCGACAATGTCGGCGCGCTTTTTCGTTGATGTGAAAACAAGGGAGGAGCGGACTTCCGCGCGGTCCAGGAGCGCGTGCAGCAGGCCGTACTTTTGCACCTGGGTAACCGGGTAAATTTTTTGGATGACGCCTTCTGCCGGCTTTCGGGGCGGATCGATTTCTATGCGCAATGGATCCTTAAGAAACCGGGACACGAGATTTTCAATTTCCGGAGGAATTGTTGCAGAAAACATCAGTGTTTGGTGGTTGCGGGGCAGTCGTTCCAGGATTCGGCTCACATCGGGCAGAAAACCCATGTCCAGCATGCGGTCCGCTTCATCAAGAACGACGGTCTCGACACCCTTGAGGTCAAAACCCCGCGTGTTGCGCAGGTGATCAAGAAGGCGTCCCGGTGTGGCGATGACAACGTCCAAGCCTTTCGTTGAATGCATCTCGGAGATTTGTCTCCCCATCGATTCGCCGCCGATCACGAGGAGGCAGCGAAGTTTTGTGAATTGGCAGCACTGTTTGAATGTGTCTTCAATTTGGGCGGCGAGTTCGCGTGTCGGGGTGAGGACTAATACGCGTGCACCCGATTCCCGATTTCCGGAGAGTATTCTGTGGAGCGCCGGCAAGGCGAACGCGACGGTCTTGCCGCTTCCGGTTTGCGCCGAACCCAGGATATCGCGTCCTTTGAGGGCTTCGGGAACGGCTTCTTTTTGAATGGGAGTAGGCTTTTCAAAGCCCATCTCATCAATTCCTTTGAGTAGGTCGGGGTGGAGGTCAAATCCTGAGAACGCCATAGCAGTTATCCCTTGTTAGCCGGGTTTAGTAGCCAATCGTATTCCCGGCGGTAAATGTTGATGAATGCGAGAAGGAGCGCAATCGTTACAGGGCCCAGCAGCAAGCCGACAGCTCCGTAAGCCTTGAGCCCCCCAAAAATTCCGAAAAACAGCAGGAGGACGGGTAATTTTGCATCTTGACTGATAAGCATCGGACGAACGAAATTATCGATGACGCTGATGACAAGAGCGCCCCAGAGAAAAACAAGAAAAGAGGTTTGCGCGTCACCGTTGAGTGCGAGGCCGATAGAGACCGGTCCCCAGATAGTGGCGGGTCCGATAAATGGAATGACCGCGAAAATCATGGTGAGAAGACCGAGCAGTACCGGAAACGGAACGCCCAGCATCGCAAATCCGCCTCCCGCCAGTACGCCTTGAAGCAGTGCGACTACGAGAACCCCGCGAATGACCGCGTAGAGGGTCACCTGGAGTCGATTGAGGACAGCATTCTTATTGCGCTGCGCCATCGGCACGAGTTCTATGCCGCGGCGGATGAGGAAAGGGCCGTCTCGGAGGAAGAAAAATAGAGTGAATGCCAAAACGATAAGGTTGAACGTCATAAATAGAGTGTTCTTGATTGCTCGCGTGGCAATTCCGGTGATGTTCCGGGAAAGATCTCCCAGGACGCGAAGGAGAATGCCTTGCGGATCGATTTGCCACTCGGTGACGAATTCTTTTCCTCGTTCCCAAACCGTAATGAGACGCGGCGGAAGGCGGGAGATGTCGGGGCCTTCGGACAGGTAGGGGGATTCAAGCATCCAGCGCTGGACGACAGGATAAACGCGTCCGGTTTCTCTAACGGCCATCCATGCAAGAAGCAGTGTGGGCAGAACAACGATAAGCACAACGGCGGTTGTGCTTATCCCCGCTGCGAGGCTGGGATATGCGGGCATGTGCTTTTGAAGCCAATCATGGGCGGGATACACGAGGAGGGCGAGAATGGCCGATCCTACAAGGGATACGTAGAAAGGGCTGAGAATTTGCACGACCTGCCAAAGCAGTACCATGAACATTGCAAAAAAGAAGTACTGAACGAGTCGTTGCCGATTAAGTGAGTGAAGAAGTCCGGTTTTAGTCACGGGTTAGGTTTTCTTTTTGCTGCCCGGTTTCTCATATTGAATTTCGCAGTGGTCGGAAAACTCAAAAGCGGCAAGCGAGACCCCTTCGGCCATCGGGTAGAGAAATAATTCGTGCATGCGATCCTTCTTCTTGTTTTTCGTAAGGAAATAGAGTTTGGGCCGGTCGATAAGAACGTAGCTGCGGTCCTCTTCGTCCCATTTCACATCGGTGTTCGCATTTGCACCGTGCAGCCAAAGATTATCCTGTTTGATGTAGACCTTGGCGGCTTTCTCTCCGAAGTGCGAGATCACGGCCGCCGATTCGGCTCCTTCGTAAATGAGTCTGATCCTGTCTTTGAATTTTTTGCTCTGGTGCCCTGTGTAACGCAGGGCGTCGGCGTCTTCCACCCAGCGGCCTTTTGAGCCGACTTCGCCGTCGCGGACCTTGGTGATGGCTTGGAGTTTCCGGCGCTCGATTTTGATGATTTTCTTTTCGCTGCGTCCGCCCAGGAAGATCGCGGGAGTTGAATGGGAACAGCCCTCGCGCGCTAATTCTTGCGGGATGCGGTAATCCTCCGGGGGGCGATACCCGTTGAATTTGTCGAGTGTGCGAAGAATCTCTTCTTCAAATTCCGCGTAACGTCCCTCGCCGAGCTGATCGTGAACAACGTGGCCTTTATGGTCGATGAGGAAGTGAGCCGGCCATCCTTCGTTTTGATAGGCGGCCCATACTTTTTTTCGATTATCGATCAGGATTGGAAACTTGATTCCTGCCGCTTTAATGGCTCGTTTCGATTGGAGCGGGTCTCGATCAAAATCGAAGTCCGGGCTGTGCACACCGATAACCATGAGCCCTTCGAGTCCGTATGTTTCCCACCAACGGTTCAGGTGAGAAAACGTACGAATTGAGTTGAGAGAATACGCGTTAATAAATGTCAGGAGCACGATGCGACGGTCCCGGAGTTGCGCCATGGTGAACGGTTCGCTGTTGATCCATGCGGACCCGGAGGGGAATTCGGGCGCCGGCGGGCGGATCGGACGCCTTGCTTGTGCCAGAGGCGCGGAGGCGGCAATCAGGATTGCTGCCAGGATGATTCCGACCGGCTTCACGTGGCCTAAACCGCCGCCTTAAGCGAGCTTAGGAAAATTCCAATTCGCTTTGCCGCTTCGCGCAGACGCTCCGGCGATTGAATGAGAGAAAAACGCATGTAGCCTTCACCCTCGGGGCCGAATCCGCTGCCGGGGGAAATCACAACTCCCTGTTCCTCGATGAGGCGTTCGGAAAATTCGAGAGATTTGAGGCTGCGTGCGGGTTCGGGAAGACGGGTCCAAATGTACATCGCGGCTTTCGGTCGAGAGACTTCCCAGCCGATTTCTTTGAGAGCATCCGCAAGTACATCGCGGCGTTCGCCGTACGTTTTTGAAGCCTTAATGACATAATCGTCCGGCCCTTCAAGCGCGGCAATCGCGCCGCGCTGCAGGAAGGAGGGAACGCCGTAATCGATAAAACCTTTCAGTTTGGCGAGGGCTTCCACCGCGACGGGGTTTCCAACGCAGAATCCGAGGCGCCAGCCGGCCATGGAGTATGACTTCGACGTTGAATGAAATTCGATCGCGTATTCTATCGCGCCTTCAATTTCGAAAATGGAGGGCGCTTTGTAGCCGTCGAAGGTAATTTCCGAATAGGCATTATCGTAGATCACGAGGAATCCGTATTTTTTCGCGAGTCCGAGCGCCTTGACCAGGAGAGACGTGTCGGGCAGGGTCGCGCCGGTCGGGTTGTTTGGGTAATTGATAATCATGACCTTCGCGGCTTGTAGATCGGCTTCGGAAATCGCATCAAGATCCGGAAGAAAACCGTTTTCTTCTTTAAGCGGCATGAGCAGCGGTTTGCCGCCGGGAAGGATGACTCCGTTAATATGGGCCGGGTAGCAGGGACTTGGGCAGAGCACGCCGTCACCGGGCTCGAGGAGAGCTTGCAGCAAGTGGCCCAAGCCTTCTTTGGAACCAATGAGCGGAAGGACCTCTGTATTGGGGTCGAACTCCGCCCCGAACCGTTTTTTATACCAGGCGGCGATGGCTTCCCGGTATTCGAGAAGACCGTTGGCGATCGGGTATCCGTGCGTCTTGGGATCGGCCATCGCATCGGTCGCGGCCTTGATGACATAGTCGGGGGTCGCGAGGTCCGGGCTGCCTTGCCCCAAATCGATGACATCCTTGCCTGCACTCAGGGCTTTCATTTTTAACTTCCCGAGATGGACAAAAACGTATGGGGGGACACTCCCGAGACGGGAATTCATCGAAAACTTCATGACGGACCTCTTGGATTACCTATTAAGGTAGGAATGCAGGCATTATCCCATATGTGGGAGCACTTCTTCTATTTTTTCGCCAGGATTTTCGCTTCCAAGCCGAAAATTGTGGCGATCAGAGCAGCACGAATCCACATGCCGTTGCGTTCTTGGCGCCAGTAAACAGCGCGTCGGTCATCATCGATTTCCGGCGAAATTTCGTCTCGCCTCGGCAGCGGGTGGAGAATAATGCCGTTTTCGGGAAGGCGGTCGAGATGTTTTTGCGTGAAGTGAAAAAGAGAAGTGTCTATTTTTTTCGAGTCGCCGGAGCTTTTATCGTGTTCGTCCTGGATGCGGGTCATATATACCGCGTCCGCTTTTTCCACCGCCGCGAGCAAATCGTCGGTTTCTTCATATGGAATATCATGCCGATTTAGAAAGTCCAGGATGTCGGGCTGCATGCGAAACGCGTCCGGTGCGGCAAAGGAGAGATGGATGCCGGTGTAATTTTTCAGGAGATAGGCCAAGGAGCGGACCGTCCGTCCGCGTTTGAGATCACCGACCATGAGGATTCGTTTCCCGTCCAACCCTCCTTGCAGGTAGCGGTTGAGGGTGTAGATGTCGAGGAGGGCCTGCGTCGGGTGCTGGTCCGCTCCGGACCCCGCGTTAATCACAGGTACCGGGCGCTGGGTGCCGTTGAGGCCCCAGGAGGCGCGTTCAACAAAACCGGGTTCATGGTGGCGCATGATGACGAGATCAACGTAGCTCGAGAACGTGCGGATTGTGTCATCCAGCGATTCGCCTTTGACGACCGAGGAGGTTTTTAAGTCTCGGATTTCGAGCACGCGCAGGCCAAGGATGTGGCAGGCGCTTGAGAAGGAAAGAAACGTGCGTGTTGAGGGTTGAGAAAAATAGAGCATCGCGCGTTTGTTCGACAACAGCGACTGTAGAAAATCATCGCCGGATTTTTCCTTGGTGATGCTGCGCATGCGGTCGGCGAGCGTGCAGAGCCGATCAAGCGATTCGCGTGTGAATTGCTGTGAGAAGAGGCAGTCGTAGAGTGCTCCGTCGCGGAAAAAGAGAGGGAGTTTCTCTTCGAGAGGACGTTCGTGGAATTCGCGCCAGCGGCGCTCGCGATGCGGTTCGGCGGCGGCTTTAGGCGCGGCCATAGTCATCCTCAAGGCGTTTGATATCGTCTTCTCCGAAGTAGGAGCCGAGTTGGACTTCAACAAAGAGAAGGTCATCGGTTCCCGCATTTTCGACGCGGTGTGCGGCTCCTGTTGGGATGTCGACGACCTGCCCCGGCCCGTATTCTTTGTTTACGCCGTCCAGGGTTACCGTCGCCAGGCCTTTTACGATGGTCCAGTGCTCCTCGCGTTTGGCGTGGGTCTGATAACTCAGGCGTTTGCCCGGCGTTACAACGATGCGTTTGACCTTGCAGTCAGCGTCTTCGTAGAGCGTTTCCCAGGAGCCCCAGGGGCGATCATCTCGGTCCATGTGGGTCGGTTACGGGCAGGCGCCTGAACCGCAGGTCGCTGTTACTTCCCCGCTTAAGGATTCCCCGCTCAACGGAGCAATCAGAGGGTTAAAGCTGAGCACCGTTTCGACTGTGCCTGCATCTGTGAAGGTCAGTGTTGTTCCGTCAAATTGCGACCCGTTCGTGCCCCCTGTTGTGAGGTTGCTTCCCATGGTGAAGACCGCGTCTCCCGATAGCGAGGCGAAGCTTTGTCCCGGGAGTGTCGCTTCAACGTTTCCTCCAGGGCCGCACGTAACTCCGCCAATGGCGCATATTTCAACGCCGCCTTCAAACGCGAGGTGATCGCCGGAGCCCCCGCCGAAGATTTGGGTTCCCCAATTGACCGAAAAGTGGAGGTCAAGGTTGGCTGTCTGAGCCGCTGAACAGTTGCCTGTGCCCGTACATGTGACCGTTCCCACTCCCGAAAATAATCCGGTGCCGCTGGCAAGCGCCCCGCGCAAATCGGCAAACGAGAACGCCCCGCTCGCATTTGCTGCGGACTGCGCCCCGTCGGTGGTGGATTCCGTGGTTTCCGCAGATTGCGCTTGTTTGATCCCGGTTGCTTGGGCTACCGTTTTCGCTTTGCCGAGTTCGCCGGTTTTTTTTGCGACCTTCTCGGTTCCTTCTGGGTCGCCTGCGCCCGCCTCCGCCGCGGGTTTAGTGTCGAGGGAGGCCAATTGTTGGGTCGAAAGGTTAAAGGGCGGCGTTGGTGCTTGGCCCGGCCGGATGATTGAGGCGAATCCCGGGCGGGTGAGCGTCACGCTTTGGCCGGCGTTGGTCACCTCAATGGAGCCGGGTCGTTCCCCGGCGTTATTGCCGCTGCCGGGACCGAGCAACGCGACCAAGACTGAGTCGTCGGATCGGATCGCGCCGGCGGCGATTGTTCCGCGGATGCCGATCGTTCCCGTCGGGAGCGTGACCTTCATGGCAGACGGTTTCTTGCGGGCGATTTTTCCGGTGACCAGACGGAAGACGCCCTTGGTGACATTGGCCACTACCTTTCCGGTTTGAGTAAACGGATCGTAGTCAAATTCATCGATGGTGATTTCGGAATTGGGTCCAATCGTAAACGCTGTTTCGTCCAAAAGAAGAACCTGCAGGCGTCCACGCTGTTTGGTCGTAACCTTGTCGCGCATGACGACTTCTTTGCCCGAGGACATGGGTCTGTCGATTTTGGTCTTTGGATGAAGCGCGTTAACCCTGCCGGCAACCGCTCCGGCAACACCGATCGGCTGGCCTACTTGGATCTGGGCGAAGCCTGTCTGTGCGCCGGCGAAAATAAAAACCAGAGAAATTTTGAATATTTTCATTTAGCTCTCCCACCGGTAGGTAAATAGGGTGCTTACTTTGTTGTTGGTGTATGCGTAATTGATGAGGCTGGAACCGGCATGGAAGTACTCGTAGGTGAAGGTCCATAGCACGTCTTTGAGTGGGGCCCAAACGGCGCCCAGCGGCATTCCAAATGTCGACCCGACCCGGAAGGTTGTATCCTCGCGATCCCGCGGTGAAATGGCCGTATCGGGCTCGCGGTATTTGTCGAGATGCAGGGTCACTCCCGACAGCAGAAAACGGCTTTTGCCGAGCAGCCATGCGTGTTTTAGTTGAATTTTGTGGCGATCGTAGGCGTTGGATTCAACCCGCGCATTCTGACTTGTGAATCCGAGTCCGGCGGTCAGGCGTTGGTTGGGTCGGAGATTGTAATGCAGGCCGTAATCGATGCGGTAGTGGTCACCGGTCCTCTGGGTCGCTGTCGGGATATCGGTGGTTTTTACGTAGTCGTGTTTTGAGCCCTGAAGCTGTGTGAACAACGAGAGTTTATTGTTGAGCGTCCGGTCCCATTCCAGTCGTAATCCGTAGGTGCGCAGGTAGGTTTCCTCGGACAGGCGCAGGTGGTCAAAGGGGGTGGATATCTTAAATTGCCCGTACCGTCCTCCGTTAAGTTTAGCTCCCAGGTTCCAGTGGTAGACTTGAACATCGAGGGTATTGAGGAGAATTTGCTCGGCCCGGTAGTAGTTTAAATTGGCAAAAAGTTTATGCCCCGCTTGCGTGCCCAAATCGTGCTCGACGCCCATGCCGAGCAGGAATAGATAACTGAAGTCCTCTTGGCGTTGACCCGTTAAAAGCGTGATCGGGATCCCCGCAAAAAGCCGTCGTCCTGTGGCCGGTGACGCGGCATGGTTGGTGTCGTATTGAAAGCCGATGCCCGTGCTCGCGGTCCAGTTTGTGCTGCGCATCTTCTTCTTAATGCGCGCGATGTAGGCTTTCACCTCGTTTTTGAGGCTGCTGGTCATTGGCAGTGCGAGAATCGCTTCCAGCTCGCGCAGGGCCTCCTGAAGATTTCCCAGTCGGTAGAGGACGATGCCGTAGAAGAGCCGAATTTTAGGAAGTGCCGGGTCGACCATCAAGATGCGCTCAAGGGTTATGGACGCGCCCTTAATGTCTCCGTTGGCGACCTGGGTTTTCGCCCATCGGTAATTAAGGTCAATGTTGTCGGGGTCTTTTAGGACGTCGGCATACGTGACTCCGTCGTTATCTTCGACAGCGCGGTGTTCCTCGGCCTCGTCAGCGGCTTCTAGCGCGTCGTCCTGCGTGCTGGTGGCGATCGCGGGTTTCTGGATTTCCTCATCCAGGTTCTGCGCGAGAACCGAAATGGGAGACCCGAGGCTCACACTGGCGGAAATTAACAGGGAAATGAGTTTGGCGGGGATTGAATTCACGTCAGACTCCTGATTAACTGAGGGTGCCGGAGTTTCGCACATATCCGGTAAGGGGGTCAATATGTTTGATGAATGTGAAAAATATTAGAGAATTCGTTGATGCCTGATCGTGTGCTCCCTTTTATTCCGGGTTTGCTCAAGCGGATGATCCATGACCGTTGGATGTATTTGCATGCCGCCGCGCCGACAATTTTGCTGGTGCTGGGAGTCAGCCTGCGTATTTCGGACCCTGAACCCCTTCGCGATTTTCGCAATATGGTTTTTGATGAGTTTCAGCGCAAAAAGCCTCGCGCGTGGAGGTCTGATTCCCCCGTTCGTATTGTCGACATTGACGATGAGAGTCTCGCCAGATTCGGCCAGTGGCCGTGGTCGCGAAATGTTCTGGCGCGTTTTGTTGACTCGTTGACGCAGTCGGGTGCGGGCGTGATCGGGTTCGATGTTGTGTTTGCCGAGCCGGATCGAACTTCTCCTCGGATGATTATTGAGTCTCTTCCCAAAACAACGAAGTATCGGTTCACGCGAGACCTAATTGGAACTCTGAATGATCACGATGAAATATTTGCAAAAACGATTTCGGAATCGAATGTTGTTTTAGGATTTTCGATGTCGCCGATTAAGAACGACCAGCGCCCGATGAAAAAAGTGGGTTTTCGTGTGACCCAAATTATTGAAGAGGAATCCAAGGATAAGGAACCGGAAGAGAAGAAAAAAGTCACTATCGCGGAACTTAAGAAGCGGGCTGCGGCCGGTGTCTCCGTTGCAAAAGATGCGTCCGACTATGTCCATGTCCGATATGAAGGGGCCGTCAAGAATATCGAAGTTCTGGAGTGGGCGGCCTCGGGCATCGGGGGATTTGTCCCGCATCTCGACCGGGATGGGATTATTCGACGGGTGCCGCTGTTTTACAACATCGGGGGCAGCGCCTATCCGTCTCTTGATGCTGAAATTATTCGAACGATGGTTTCCGGCAGGGTTTATCGGGTTACGACAGGGGGGCATTCGGGGGAATATAAAGTGGAGGGGGTTCTTGATGTAACGATTAGGCCGCCGGCGCGGTACGCCGAAGAACTCCCCACGTTTAAAATCCCAACGGATCGATTTGGAAATATCGTGTTGTATGATTCCGGCCCTAAACCCCAACGTTTTATCCCCGCGTGGAAGGTTCTTGAGGGAAAGGTTAAGCCGGGACTTCTGAACGGGAAGATTGTATTGGTCGGGACAAGTGCCGAAGGCCTTAAGGATCTGCGCGCGACGCCTGTGGGGGGGGTTGTTCCCGGTGTGGAAATTCATGCCCAGATTCTGGAACAAATAGTTTTCGGAGAGTATTTAAGCCGCAGCGTTTGGGCAAAAATTATTGAGACCGGTTTCATTGTTGCGATCGGGCTTGTTCTAATTCTTGCGTTTGCAAAACTGGGTGCGGTTTGGACCGCGGTGCTGACACTTGTGAGCATCGGGGGCATTTTTGCGGGCGCTTGGCATTTATTTGCGCAGCGCCTGCAGCTGCTCGACCCTCTCTACCCGTCCCTGGTTGTATTTATGGTCTGGGTGCTCGTAACAGCCATTAATTATCTTCGGTCGGAGTCGGAGAAAGCGGAGATTCGCGGCCAATTCAGCACGTACCTGTCTCCGGATCTCGTCGAGCAGCTCGCCGATGATCCATCACGCCTCCATTTGGGGGGCGAGACGCGCGAACTTACATTCATGTTCTCGGACATCCGCGGCTTTACTCCGATTTCAGAGCAATTTGACGCGCAGGGGCTTACCAAGTTTATTAATCGGTTTTTAACGCCGATGACCGACATTGTGATCCAGAATAAAGGAACGATCGATAAATATATGGGCGACTGCATCATGGCCTTCTGGAATGCACCGCTCGATAATGCGACGCACGCGAGGGATGCATGTTTGTCGGCTCTCGCCATGCAGAAGCGCCTTAAAAAACTCAATGTGGAGTGGGAAGTCCTGGCGAAGAAAGAAGGTCGAAAACACATCCCCGTGAATGTCGGCTTTGGTTTAAACACCGGTGAATGCTGCGTCGGCAATATGGGGTCAGACCATCGTTTCGATTATACCGTGCTCGGCGATCCGGTTAATCTCGCATCGCGTCTCGAGGGACAGTCCAAGAGTTACGGCATTGAGATGGTCATCGGAAAAAACACGCGGGATTTGGTCCCCGAGTTCGCGATGATCGAACTCGATTTAATCCGGGTCAAAGGGAAGCTGGTTCCCGCGCGCATCTATACGCTGCTGGGAGATGAAAGCGTCGCTGCTGGACCTGAGTTCAAAAAGCTTGCCGAGTGGAATGCCAAAATGATCGAGGCCTATCGCGCGCAGAAATGGGATGAGGCTGACGCGGCTCTCTCCGAGTGTCGAGGCATCGATTTTCCGCTCGGTAAATTCTATGACCTGTACGAGAAGCGGCTGGAGGAAGGGCGCTCCAATCCTCCCGGAGACGACTGGGACGGCGTTACCATCGCAACTACAAAATAAACGCGATCTACCCGACAGTTTATTCGTCGTCGGTTTTCTTGTTTTTCCGGCGAAGCTCTATTTCGCGCAGACGCTGCTCGTAGTCTTTGTGCAGTGTTTCCCGCTCTTCGGATAATTTGCGCAGTTTGTCTTCGTACTGGCGAGTCATTTCGAGTTGTTTAAGCTCCCACGCCTTGCGAGTTTCGTTTTCGCGGCGGTGGTGGGTTTCGAGGAGTTCCTCTTCTTTCTGTTGGAGCCATTGCGAGTTGCGGCTCTTTTCCTTTTCCAGATCTGTGAACTTTTCCCGGAAAGCCTCTTCCAGCTCCTTGGAGCGTTTGTCTAGGAATGTACGCATTTCATCGCGTTCACGGGTTAACGTGCCTTCGACCTCTTTGCGTTTGCGGTCATGCGCCTCTTCGAGTTCTTTGCGACGGTCCTCCTGTCTGTTATCGAGGTCCGCCGAATGTTCATCGAGTGCTTTTTGCTTTTCTTCAAATTCCTTGCGCAGGGAGCTGACTTCGCGCTCCACCATTTCAGCCTTACGCATGTTCCAGGCATTTTCTTTCGCGACCCGCTCGGCGGTGAGTTTTTTCTCGAGTTCAAGGTGTTTAATTTCCAGCGCTTCTTCGCGTGCGCGGTAGCCCGTATCGAGTTCGGTGCGGACCTTAAAGAGGCGGTCTTCGTAGGCGAGGATGAGGTCCTTTTCTTTTTGCGAGAGCGCGGTTTCGACTGCTTGTTGGCGTTTGTGCAGACCTTCCTCGAGCATTTTTACTTTCTGCTGGTAGGTCAGCTCCAGCTCGCGGCGACGTTCTTCCCATTCGATTTCCTTGCGCGCTTCTCCATCCGCGCGTTCCTTATTGAGAGAGTCGCGCTCTTTGGAAATCCATTCGGTTTCACGTTTGGAAAGTTCTTCCTGAAGTTCGGCTTCGCGCTGAACAGCGTTGGATTGATGTTCGGCTTCGAGTTTGGCGAGCTCGGATTTGCGTTCTTCTAGGATTCGTTTGAGTTGCTCTTCTTTTTGGCGGAATTGGTCTTGAAGCTGGGCTTCCCGATTGCGCGATTCAATCGTCATTTGAATGCGGGAGGCTTCCAATTCCTCTTGCTGACGCTGTGCAGCCTCTTCGAGGCGCTGCGTCTTGGCCTGCATCGAGGCTTCGAGTTCCTTTATGCGGGCCTGATGACGTTCTTCGAGGCTGTGCCGCAGGTTGTCGAGCATCGCTTCTTTTTGCTGATAGGCTTTTTCCATCGTATCGCGTTCCGCGCGCATTTGCGCTTCACGTTGTTCGATGAAGTCTTTTTCGCGACGGTTCCAGGCCGCCTGGGATTCATGCTCTTTTGCGATAAATTTTGAGCGCAGTTGTTTTTCTAAGGTGAAAAAAGTCTCATCGGCGGTTTTCTTTTCGCGTGCCAATGCTGTTTCGTAGCTTTTCCGGTATTCTTCTTCTTTAGTCGCGATCTGGGTTTTGAGCGCCGCCTCTTTGGAGAACAGCGACTCGCGTAATTTTGTTTCCTTGGCGTCGAAGGTCGCCTGCATCTTTTCTTGAAGCCCTTTGTAGTGGGCCTCATTGGCGGCGAGGTCCGCTTCGAGCTTACGGCGATCGTTTTCGATGAGCTGGCGTCGGTCTGCATCGGCGACTTTCGCGCGTGACCGTTCCTCATTGAAGGCTTTGCGTGCTTCATCCAGAACTTGAGCCTCTTTGCTGCGCATCGATTCTTCGAGTTCGTTTTGCAGGCGCTTGAACTCGGCGTTGAGCGCTTTGCGTTCATCCAGCAGCGACTTGGCTTTTTGGGTTTCAAGGGTTTGAATTTTCTGTTCGTGCACGCCGCGCAAATTGTCGGCTTCGGTCATGCTCTTTTGAATGAGTTCCTTGCGAAGTTCTTCAAATGCCGTGTCCTGCTTCCGCAGCCATTCTGTTTGATCATTCTGGACTTCACGGCGGAGCGCCGTTTCTTTGGCTATAAATTGATGCGAGAGATCTTCGGCGTGTTTGGCATTGACGCTTTCCAATTTCTTTCGTTCCTCGGTGAGATCGGCGGAAAATTGGACGCGTGCCGCTTCGATGTCGCGCTGTTGGTCGCTTTGAAGTTCTCGCTCGCGCTGGGCCCAGTGGGCGACCGATCCTTGTTCCAGCTTTCGGTAGCGTTCGCGCCATTCTTCCTCTTTCTCGCTGGCTAGGCGTTCGAAGTTTTTAGCGATTTCTTCACCGCGTTTTTCAAATTCGAGCTTTACCTTGGCGCGTTCGGCTTCGAGGCCTTGGCGTTGCTGGAAAAGTTCCCCTGTTTTCTTTTGGTAGCTGTCTTCGAGTTCCCGGCGTTCGCTGTCGATTTTCCGGCGCGCGTCCTCCATGGCCTCTTCATACTTTTTCGTGCGTGCGGCCCACTCGGACTTGCCTTTTTTCGGAAATTTCGGTTTGGAGTCGGCGATGCTTTTCAGCGAACGCTTCTTCCCGCTGCCGCATTTCGTCGTGGAGCGCCTGCTGTTTTTTGAAAAGTTCGGACTCTTTGCCTTCGTAATCGTTTTCGAGACTGGTTTGGTGTTCAAAAAGCTGGGCCTCCTTGGTTTCGAACGCATTTTGGAGATCCGAGCGCTGCTCATCGAGTTCCGCTCGATTTTTGGCGAGGGTATCGTCAAGCTGTTTTTGATGAGTCGCCCACACCTTCTTTTCCTTTTCGATCAGCTGCTTCTGGATCGTCTGGTATTTGGCGATGAGGTCTTCTTCGGTCCGTTGGTAGTGGAACTGAACCTCTTGATTCCGGCGTAGAATGTCTTCGTCAAGCTTGCTTTCTTTCTGGCGATAGTGGTTTTCGAGAAGTTTGCGTTCCGCCTCCAGTCGTTCCTGTAATCGCCCCCACTCCTTTTCATATTTGTGATGGTAGGCGGCCTCGAGATCCTCCATGCGTTTTGCATGGTTTTCGTCGAGCTGACGGCGGCGTCCTTCAAATTGCCCCTCTTTCGAACGGAGTCTCGATTCGTGATGCTCGAGTTTGCTGTCAAAACGTTGTTCAAGTTCCGCTTCTTCCCGCTCTAGAAGTTCGCGATTATGTTTGAGCAATTGCTGCTCATAGCGTTCGTATTTCGCGCGGAACTCCATTTCTTTGGATTTTATTTTTTCATCAATCAGGCGCTGCTGTTCTTCAAGGTCGCGTTCTTTGTTGCGAATGACATCCTGCTGGATCCGGAGGCGCTCCACCAGTGAGAGTTTGGTTTCTTCCAGCGCGCGTTCCTGGTGGGCCAGGATGTCCTCCATCTCCTTTTCTTTTTCGATGCGCGCGTCCTTAACTGCGTCGATTAGTTGGCGGCGCAGGCCTCCGGCGACGGATTCTTTATCCGCGACTTCTTTCTTGAGTGATTCTATGTGCAGTTCGAGTTGATGGCGGGCTTCTTTTTGGCGTTCGTCTTCTTCTCCGGAAAGTTCGCGCCGGACCCGCAGCTTTATATCTTCCTCGAGTTTTTGCTGATCCTTCCAATTAGCTTCCCAGGTGCGGATCGTATTTTGCCAGCGGAGGATGGCCGCGTCTTTCTGGGTGATTTGTTCGGTGGCTTGGCGGAGTTTGTCGACAGCGTCCGATGCGGTTTCTTTGGATTTGTTTACGTCATCCTGAAGCTTGTGAATTTTTTCAAGGGACCAGCGCAGAGCGAGACGGGCTGTCTCGACATCGTTGACCTGGTTGGGATCTAGGTTTTCTTGGTCCATGAATAATTCCTGCAAACAGCGAGCCGATCCCGGTATCGGGTCGGCTCGGCATCCTTCCCCTAATATATAAGGGATTGTTGTTAAGTTTTTACGTCCGAGAAAATCGGTCGGAGCAGGAAGAGGGGCGGGGCCATCACGATGGAGCGGCTTAGAGGGAGGATCTTATGTGTGTGGTCAAAAAAATTTATAAAAAATAAAGGAAAGTCCGGGACATCCTGAATCAACGGGCTTGGGTCAAAAGCCTCCAGGTCAGAGCGCCATGGGCACGCAGTTCGCGCCATCGTTGGAGTTTCGAGGTGCCTGTTTGGCGAACAAGCAGAGGCACGGGAATTTCTGCAACTTTTTTCCCTGCGCGCAGCAATCGCACAAGAATTTCAACGGAAACCTCAAACCCATCGCTGTTGATTCGTATTTCGCGAAGATCGGCCGTGCGGTACAGTCGAAACATGGGAGTAAAGGAAGTGAGTGATTGATCGAAGAGTCCGCGGTAAAAAACATTCATGAGAAGACTGGGGAGTCGCCGCACAAACGGTATCCCAGGCATGCCGCCCAGCAACGGGGATCCGGAGACGCAGTCCGCGCCGGTTTCCAGTTGTTTTTTGATTAGCGCCGCTATCTTCTCAGGCGCAAAGGTTAGGTCCGCGTCCAGAAATACAAGCCATTCTCCCTGGGCCTCGCGAATGCCCGTCTTAAGGGATGCGCCGATGCCTTGATTGGCGTCATGATGAAAAACTCGAAAGTTGTTTCGGCGTTTCGCGACCTCGTCGAGACCTGCTCGCGTTCCATCCGTGGATCCATCATCAATGGCGAGAACTTCGAAATCCTCTTTTAAGGCGTTGTATATTCCCTCTTCAAGCCGCTGCAGGCCCTCTGCCTCGTTGAGGCAGGGGACAATGACGGTTAACACCCGGAGCGAAAGTACTCGATCGTTCGCGTGAGACCCTCGTCAAGGGAGACGGTGGGTTTCCATTTCAGATGTTTTTTCGCTAGCGAGATGTCCGGGCGGCGAACCTTAGGGTCGTCTTCAGGAAGGGGTTTGTACACGATTTTGGATTTCGAGCCGGAAATCCTCTTAACTGTTTTCGCAATATCGAGAATTGACATTTCCCGCGGGTTGCCGATGTTGACCGGGGTGTTTAGCTTCGAATTGAATAACCGGACGATTCCGTCCACGAGGTCGGTGACGTAGCAGAGGCTGCGGGTTTGTTTGCCTTTCCCGTAAACCGTTAGGGGGCGGTTCTTGAGAGCCTGGGTGATGAAGTTTGGAACCGCGCGGCCGTCCTTTTTGCGCATTCGCGGCCCGTACGTATTGAAAATGCGGACAATGCGGACCTGCATCTTGTGATAACGATGATAGGCCATCGTCATTGCTTCTGCGAWACGCTTTGCTTCGTCGTAAACACCACGAGGGCCGATCGGATTGACGTTTCCCCAATAGGTCTCGGGCTGAGGGTTAACGAGGGGGTCCCCGTAGCATTCCGACGTCGACGCTAGAAAAAATTTAGCCCCTTTATCTTTTGCGAGGCCGAGGGCTTTGTGGGTGCCGAGGGCGCCGACCTTGAGGGTTGGGATGGGGAACATGTGGTAATCGATTGGGCTGGCGGGGCTCGCAAAATGGAGAACCCCATCAAGTTTCCCCGGAACATGGATGAAATTTGTTACGTCGGCCTGAATAAAACGGAAGCCGGAATTCTTGAAGAGATGGTCGATATTTTCGACGCGGCCTGTGATAAAATTGTCAATTCCGATGACGTCATATCCCAGGGAAAGAAATTTTTCGGCAAGATGGCTCCCGAGAAAGCCGGCGGCACCGGTGATGACAATGCGGCGTTTTTTCTTCATGGACGTCCAACCGAGTGGTAGGTGAAACCCTGTGCGCGAACCTGGGCGGGATTGTAAACATTGCGGCCATCGAGGAAAACCGGGTTCTCCATGACCTTCGCCAGTTTCTTGAAATCGAGATTTTTGTACTCGTTCCATTCGGTGACGAGGACCAGGCAATCCGCCCCTTTGGCGGCTGCATACGCGTCTTTTGCGTAGGTTACGCCCTTGAGTAGAGGTTTTGCCTTTGGCATCGCAACGGGGTCGTGCACGGTGACCTTAACCTTGTGCTTGAGCAAACGTTCGATGATGCTCAGGCTTGGCGCAAATCGCAGGTCGTCTGTATTTGGCTTAAATGCCAATCCGAGGATGGCGACCTTCTTGCCGTTGAGATTCCAAAGTTCGTTCTCCACATGATTGAATACCCAGTCTTTCTGTGAGAGGTTGATTTCGGTGACCTCTTTAAGAAGTCTGAAATCAAACCCTTTGTCGTTTGAGATTCTGTAAAACGCTTCCAAATCTTTTGGGAAGCAGAATCCGCCAAATCCCAGCCCGGCCCGGAGGAAGCTGGGACCGATTCGTTTGTCGAGCCCCATTCCTTTCGCCACGAGTTCGACGTCGGCTCCAACGGCTTCGCAGACGCGGCTCACACCGTTCATGAACGAAATCTTCGTCGCTAAAAATGAGTTGGAGGCGTGTTTAATGAGTTCGGCGCTTTTAACGTCGGTTACGAGCATTTTTGCTTTGAGTGGGGCATACACCCGGCGCAGGGTCCGTTCGGCGCGTTTTGAGGATACGCCGATAACAATTCGATCCGGATTGAGGAAATCATGAACGGCGGTTCCCTCAGCGAGAAATTCGGGGTTTGAGGCGACGTCAAAAAGGACGCGGCTTTTGTTGACACGCTTTACAGTTTTTTCGACCCAGGCGCCGGTCTCCACGGGGACAGTCGATTTATCGACAATAACTGTGTAATCCTTCATGGCGCGCGCCGTTTCGGCTGCAACCGCTTCTACTGCGGAGAGGTCTGCCGAGCCGTCTGGATTGGGCGGAGTGCCGACAGCGATGAAAACAACTTCGGCGCGTCCGTTCTTGTGATTCATGCCTTCTTGGATGGATGCGGCGAACAGGAGGCGTTTGGCCTTTACGTTCTTTTTTACAAGGTCTAGCAGTCCGTCTTCATGAATCGGAATTTTTCCGGCCCGGAGGGTTTTGATTTTGGCCCTGTCGGAATCGACGCAGACAACGGTGTGTCCGATTTCCGCCAGACACGTACCGGTGACCAGGCCGACATAACCAGTCCCTACAACACAAATATTGACGCTTTTCATGAAAACTCCTGCGGAATTAGTACGAGTGAATCATAGGATTTCACTCCATTCGGTTCAAGGGAAGCGCGCGTTGCCCCCTGCCCATGCAATTGCTTAGAATAAGACCATGGCTAAATCGGATTTAAAAGCGCTGATTGAGTCCCGTGGCGCGCTGGTCGGCGTAATCGGCTTGGGTTATGTCGGCCTGCCGCTTGCGGCCGCATTTGCTCAAAAAGGGCTGCGCGTGTTGGGCTTTGAGGTGGATTCGCGAAAGACCAAGGCATTGATGCGGGGAAAGAGCCATGTGCCCGATATCGCATCCTCGATTGTTGCTGAGATCATCCGTAAAAAGCGTTTTTCCGCGACAACGAAGTTTGAGAACCTTTCGAAATGCGACGTGATTGTGATTTGTGTCCCGACGCCATTGCGCAAGACCAAGGATCCGGACCTGACCTATATTCTCACTGCCTGCAAGGCGGTTGCCGCTTGTCTCCGTAAGGGTCAGTTGATTGTCCTTGAGAGTACGACTTACCCGGGGACAACACGGGAAATGGTTTTGCCGATCTTTGAGGCTTGCGGATTAAAGGTCGGCAAGGATTTTCATCTCGCGTTTTCGCCGGAGCGGGTTGATCCGGGTAATAAGACCTACCGAATTCAAAACACGCCGAAAATTGTTGGAGGCATGACGCGGCGCTGCGGAGACTTGGCGGCCCTCCTGTATGGACAGATTGTGGATCGTGTTGTCCCGGTTTCCAGCACCGATACCGCTGAAATGGTGAAGTTGCTCGAGAATACCTATCGCGCGGTCAATATCGGCCTTATTAACGAAATCGCCCTTATGTGTGATCGCCTCGGTGTGGATGTGTGGGAAATCATTGAGGCTGCTAAAACGAAACCGTTCGGTTTTATGCCGTTTTATCCGGGTCCCGGTCTGGGGGGGCATTGCATTCCTGTGGATCCCAACTATTTAGCGTGGAAGATGAAGGCGCTGAATTTCGAGCCTCGCTTTATTGATCTTGCCAGCGTCATCAACAGCGGCATGCCCGAGTACGTTGTTGGCCGAGTCGCGGCGATTCTTAACGAGTCTAAGCGAGCGGTGAATGGGTGCCGGATTTTTGTTTTGGGCGTAGCCTATAAACCCGGGGTGAATGATGTGCGGGAATCGCCCGCTCTTGATGTGATCAAGCTGCTGTTGGATCGAGGGGCTCGTATTAAGTATCACGATGTGTTCGTGCCTGCTGTTTCCGTCGAGGGGGTGCAGTTGAAATCGAGTTTGCCGACTGCCGCCGCCTTAAAGTCGGTCGATCTTGTTTTGATCTTGACGGGACATGAAAACGTCGATTATCCTCATGTATTGAGGAATGCAAAAGTGGTTTTTGATACGCGAAATGCGACTGTCGGCATCGTTCGCCGGAACTTGAGGCGGCTGTGAGTGAGGTCGATTCCTTTGGGACTCGGTGCCTGGACGTTCTTAAGGCGATAGGAAAAACTCTTTCCCAGCTGAACCTTTATAACGCGAAACATCCCGCCGTTAAAAAAATGACGGCGGATACGGTGGCGGAATTAGCGGTGTTGTTGATTGAGGCGGGAGGCGGTGAAATCGTCTATTCGATTGACAACGACAAGGTTGTCGCCAACGGGAAAATTATCGGGCAGATTTCCCAGCTTCCCAACTCCATTCCCCAGATTTTCACGAAATATAAACTCGACAGCGTTGTCTTTAAGCAGGGTTTAACCGAGGCTGAGTTGACGGCTTTTTCGGAGATGGCCGCGATGCGCCCCGATGCCGCCAAAAGCATCGAGCCTGGAACCTATTTGCCTGAGAAGGGCGTTACGCACATTGTAATGGATGAGGCCGTCTACTCCAAGGTGGAGGAGCTTGAAGAGAGCAAGGTCGGCGCGAAGTCCGCTGAAGATTTTATCGAGGAGACCAAGGATCGGTCGCTGGAAGATACCATTCAGGCGCTGGTGAAAATGGCGGTGCCGGACCCCGCGCAGCAGAAAAAGCTGATGGAAGCGGTCATGGCGCGCGTGCGGGAAGATTTGGAAAAACAGGTAAATGAAGCGACGAAGGAATTGACGTTTCAAAAGCAGACCCTTGAGAATGAGCAGGCACGGACCCAGGGTGTGATGGAAGGCATGGCAACGGGTGTTGTTGTTGTGGATGATCAGGGACAGGTGTTGATGATGAACCCTGAAGCCGAGGAGTTGTTTGGAAAGAATTTGTCCGAGATGGCGGGGACTCCTCTGCAGGCCAGTGCTTCCGACACGAGAATGGTTTTGATGTCCAACGATCTCGCCCTCCCTAAGGATAGAGCGATCGAGAGCTCCGTGCAGTCCGTCTCGGATGCCGATACCCAGCGCACGCTGCGGGCATCAACCGCGGTGGTCCATAACGAGGCGGGTAAGCCCGTGGGTGTTGTCCAGGCGATCTCTGATGAAGCGAAACACCGGGAACTGCAGAAAAGGGAGCGCGAGTTTGTCGCACATGTGACTCATGAGCTTCGCGCGCCTCTGAGTTCCATTCGGGCGGCCCTCGAGATCGTTGAAGAAATGATTTCGTCCAACATGGATCCGGAAGCGAAGAAGATGTTCAACAATGCGATGCGCAACACCGATCGCCTTGAGGACCTCGTCAATAGTATTTTGGATTTTGGAAAACTTGAATCGGGACAGATGTCTGTGAATCCGAAGGTGTGCCGACCCGATGTGATCACGCGAGAAGCCGCAGAAGGCATGATGCCGTGGGCTACAAAGAAGGGAATCAATTTGGTAATCAAGACGGACGAGGATTTGCCGGAGGTCTTCGCCGATTGGAAACGCACGGTTCAGGTGATTGTCAATCTTCTTTCCAACGCAATAAAGTTTACGCCTAAGGAAGGCACTATCACAGTCCTGGTCGGTCCAGGGACTGCCGGTGATAAGAGGGTGCTTTTTCAGGTAAAGGACACCGGTGTCGGCATCGCCAAGGAAGAGCAGGCGCGCGTATTTGAAAAATTTCAGCAGATTCAGTCAGGGGAGCGCCACGTCGGAGGCACGGGTCTTGGCCTGGCGATTGCGAAAGCCTTGATTCATATGCAGAAAGGAAAGATGTGGCTTGAAAGTGATGTTGGAAAAGGAGCCACCTTTCTTTTCACACTCCCCGAACACGACGGCCCTCGAAAAGAAAAGAAGAAAATTGTGAAAGCCTCTACGGCAGAAATCTTGCCGTGGTGGAAAACTCTTTTGGGCCTTAATTAATTCCCATCGCTAACACATAGGCGCGTACGTCCGCCGCTCCCGCTCGAATCAGTGCGCTTGCGGCTGTTTGCAGGGTCTCTCCGCTTGTTGAGACATCATCGATTAAAATTAGGCGTGCTCCTTGAAGGAGCTGTGTTGAAGCCGCGAATGCGTTGTTGAGGCGGCCGGTTCTGGAACTTCGGTTGCGGCGCGCTTGGGGCGGGTCGTTGGTGCGGCGTTTCAGTAGGTTGAGAACAGGAACTCCGGTGCGGCGTCCGACGCTCTCCGCTAGAATTTGGGCTTGGTTGAATCCTCGAATGCGCTCTTTTCGGGGGTGGAGGGGAATGGGGATCAGGGCATGGGGATTTCCGAGTTCGGGAAAAAGCCGCCACCGTGCGGCCATGAGTGCGCCAAGGCCTACCCCCACTTTGCGACGAGAATCATACTTAAAGGCATGAAGCGCCTTCACTAGTGGGGGGGCGTATTGAAAGGCGCCCCGGAGAAGACGCAGCGGTTTGTCCACCGCTTCTTGGGCGGGGCCGGGGTCGAGGGTCCGGGCGAGGCCGCGGCATTGGGTGCAGAGCGGAGGCCCGGCGGGAGGAATATCCCGGTCGCAGCCGCAGCAGCTTTCGGGGAGGAGTAAATCGAGAAGGTGCACGCTCCTCTATACGAATAAGGGATGGAAATAGTTCCCTGGAGGGGTGAAGAGATGGGTTCCTATGATATTTGTGCTCCTCCTGGGAGCGGGTTCCAAGCAAAAGCCGGTTGAATTTGTTTCCAAGGCGTCGCGCGTGCGGCTGATCGAGTTGTTCTCTTCGGAGGGATGTTCTAGTTGTCCTCCGGCCGACCGTTGGTTCTCCGGGTTGCGAAGTCATGGGCGTTTATGGACCGGGATCGTACCTGTTGCCTACCATGTGACCTATTGGGATTACATAGGGTGGAAGGACCGGCTTGCGTCAAAGGCCTATAGCGCGCGTCAGCGCGCCTACGCGAAGTCTTGGAAGGAGTGGCGCGTTTATACTCCGGGGTTTGTCGTAGACGGCAATGAATGGAAGCACGGGTTCCGTTCTCGGGCCCTTCCAGAGATCGATAAAATGAATCCCGGCGGAGGAATTCTGAAGGCGGTCGTTTCGGGGCGGCGTGTCCAAATATCCTTTTCAAAAAAAGGAATGTATCGGGCTCACGCTGCCCTGCTGGGATTTGGAATTAAAACCAAGGTGAGAGCGGGGGAAAATAAAGGCAAGACGCTGCGCCATGATTTTGTCGCGTTGGGAACGGTTTCCGCGAAACTCAAACATGGCAAAGCGGAATTCATTCTACCGAGACCCTCTGTCAAAGCGCCCGAATACGGGATTGCGGTTTGGGTCGTCCGATTCCATGATTACCGCCCGGTTCAAGCTGTCGGTGGGTATTTGCCTAGAACTGAAACGTCAAGGTCGACCCGAACTGGTAGGAAATAAATTCCTCTTCTTTGAGATGTTTGTGCCAGAGGCGTGACGCCGCCGCGTTGATCGTCATGCGGAGGTTGGAAGCAATCTCATAATCGGCATTGGTATTGAGATTCAATACCCGCGAGTTGTCGGCGATGGTGATTGGGGAGCTCCGCATTTGGAAATCTAACGTCGTTGTCCAGATGATGCGGTTGGTGAATTTAAGCGTCCGGTTAAGTCCTGGAAGGTAAAGGCCGCGCGGAAGATTTAAGTCGCCGCGGATCAGGATGCTGGGTTTGATAACCGTGACGTCGGCTGTAACCTGTCCCGTGCCGAGTTCGGTGATGTCGGTTGAATAGTCAATCTTGGGTGTGAATCGAAATTTCTTGATCTGGAAGGTTGTTTGCAGCGTTGCATCTTTATGGTTGACCGACTGGGTTAATTGATTGATGCGCAGGTCGGTATTTTCAGTGGAACGAAGGTTGAAACTCAGCGACGTGTCGAACTTATTTTTAATGATCGATCGCAAATCCGTCCCGAAGGTCTTATTCACGTCTTCGCTCGCGGCAACATTCAATGTTTTGCGGATCGCGAATTTCAGATTGATCTGGAAATTTTTCATCCAGCGTTCGGTAAACGTCAGCTTTTCGAGTTGACTGAGAGAAGCAATCATGTCCGGGAGTGTCGTTGAAATCGTCTTTGAAGGAGTGCCGGTTGTTTCGTTTCGCTGAACGCTTTTGACAAAGTTGTTCGTGAGAGAGAGCGTCTTGAACGCCGCTTTGCGTCCTTTGAGTCCGTAAGCCTCCAGCGGCGACCAGCGCTGCGTGGAGTTGAACGTGTCCCGCAAGGTGAGGCTTGCGCGTTCCGCGAAAATGCTGGAGGGCCGCAGGGGTGTTCGAACCCAAAACTCGCCCTTGGTTTCAAATTCCGACTCGACGTTGTTCCAAACATCACCATCCTGAATTTGGTAGCCGTTGGTTAGGGAGAACGACCGGAAGAGACGGGTTTTCTTGATGATTTGAGCCGCGTTTAGCGTTATGCTGATGTTTCCGTTCGCGGTGCGGTTGATTGTTTTAATGCCGCCGATATCAAACGTTTGGTTGACGTTGCCGAGCGTCAGCGATGAGACGGTGAGAATGTTGTTTTCAATCGTGTTTACCGTGTAGTTAATCGAGGGACGCAGCCATTTCGTGATGTACCAGGATGAGGTGAAGCCCATATTTTGCGTGCGGGATTTGTCGTAGCTTTTCAGGGTCTCTTGGGCGCCGATAGCGGTGAGTTCGCTCCGATCCTCCCAAACCCGCGTGATCGAAACAGTGGGTGTGAGTACCGATCCCTTCCAGAAATGGAACGGGAGTTTTGCGGTGTATCCTGTCGTGTATTCCGTCGTGTCAAAGTTGTTCGGCAGGATGCGCCGGGCGTCGTCTCGGAAGCGCACATCGAAGATCGAATAGTTGTAAGTCAGATCAACCGATTTGGGAAGGTAAAACTTCCTTAGGGGGATGCCGTAACTGAGCGATGACCGATACGATTGGCGTCGATCAAGGCGACTGTCCGCGTCATTAAAATCGATTAGGTTGTGCGTGTAATTGAGATTAACGCGCGGTGTGCGCGGGATTTGGAGCGTTCCGTTTGCGGTGCCGTTCCAGGTGCGGAGCGTTCCGGAGTTGAGCAGGCCGATGACGTTTGAGCGATTGCCAACGGCGTTGGTGTTGGGTGTCGTGATTTTGGTGAACGAACCGTTGAGCGACAGCGGCATCCAGGAGATGCGCGTGAAATTAATATACCCGGTGTTTTGCAGGCTGTCCTGGTTGGCGATGAGGGTTGTAGGTGTTTTGAAATTTCGGTCCATGAAGCGGTATTTCCCACCGAAGCTTCCCCAGCCGGGGATCTGAAAATCCGCCTGCAGTTTCTGGGCCGTGCCTTTGCGAATGAGCGGGTTTGTGACATGGATTTCGTTTAGATAAATGGCGCCTGAGTTTTTGGTATCCGATGACGAATAAACGCCGGCGACGAAGGATCCGATCTGCTGGAAGTTGGGGATTCCAGTCGAGAATGCAAAGGTGCCGGGGGGGCCGCCTTCTACGGCCCAGGTGTCCGGGATTTGGTTTCCGCCGGTATCGAGCTGGCTTATGGAGACTTTCTTCCAGCCGCAGAAATTGATGGGGATTCGCACTTCGAAGAAATCCTTGTCCGAACCCGCCCGGAGGAAGAGTACTTTTTCCCCGTTGATTTCCTGTCCCCCGCAGCCGACGGTATCTGCGTTTCCAAAAACGAGGAAATTGAAGGTTCCGTGTTGGCTGATGTCGATGGACCGCGGGAAAATGCGCTTTGTGAACACCGTCGTCCCCGCAATGAGATCGCGGTAGCGAAGTTCGAGGGTTTGTTCCTGAATGTTGTTCGTGTTTCCGTCGCGCTGCAATTCTTCCACGCTGCCGTAAAGTTCGTTGAAGACTCCTTGCGGGTCCCCTGGAACATTAAAAATAGCCCTGCCGATGTATTCGGTGTTGTCGATATTATTAACGGCGTTTACTTGAAGCGATTCGGCCGCTTTGCGTTGTGCGCCTGTCGCGGGGTCGCCTGCTTCGCCGCGCTGCCAGGTATTGCCGACGACGGCGACACGCGCGAATTGGATCGTTCCCGCGTTTGACTGACCGGGGCGGCTGCGAAGGGTAATGCGGATTTGTTTGATCGCGAGGAAGTTTGCGGCATTTGCCGTTGATATATTGAGAGGAATCTGTAGTGTGTGGTATTTCCCATCGTTGATGGTGTCGTTGATAAAAGTGATGGTCGAGGCCGAGGTCGCGTCAAAAAGTTCGGGATTGCCTCCGACGTATCCGTAGTCGTCCCCGGAGAAATCGCCGGGGTCTAGGACGCCGTTGCGGTTTAAGTCTTCCGAGTCGATGAACCCGTTGTCAATGCCGAACTTAACTTGATTGTTGGGCCCGTTGTAGGTGTATCCGATGTCTTCCTCAGGCTGAAGGATTTTATCGCGCTCCCCGAGATCAAGCGTATCCGGGATCAGGTCGATTCCGTTATCCTCGGTGTCAAAGACGGAGTCGCCATCCGCATCTTCCGCGATGCCGCCGAGGTGGAAGTTGATGTCTACTTCTTCATTGACGTCAAGCGATGAGTGACGAAATTGAACTTCAAGGGTCGTCTTTTGTGAAAAGTCGATTCCTGTGGGGGAAAACGGAAAAACAAGCGAGACCTCGGTGGAGGACGCTTTGGCGAAGTCGTAATTGAAACGAAGAACTTTCTGCGTGTCTTCGGAGTTGGCGGATGCGTCAGGATTAATCGTAAGAATATTTTCATCAATGGTGTCAAAGAGTACCCCCGTCGGGTCGGCAGTTTGCCCGGAGGGGTTTGACGCGATAAACCAACTCGTGAATTGAAGCGATGTCTGGTCGTCTTGTTTGATGCCCTCCATGTTTTCGATGATTGCGTTTTTGGAGAGGTTCGGGTTTTTGATGCTTTGCGCGATTTCACCTTGGAACGAACCTTTCAGCCATGAGAATATGGGGACATTCATGAACTGGGAGTCGAATTCGTAAACAAGCAGGCTTTCCGCGAGTTCAGAGATCGAAGGCGTCGTGGGGGACTTCGAGCCGGTTTGAAACAGGAGCGTCGACCCGACCGACCAATTCTTAAGAATATCGTAGGAGATGCGGGTCCCGAGAAGGCTTTCGGTCGCGTTTCCGACAAACGGTGCAACTTCAAACGTGATGTCGATGACGGAATCGGGCCTAATGCGTTCTTCGTTGAAAAAGGTCAAAAAGCCGCTTTCATAATCGATGAAGTAATCAACGTTTCGCGAGAGACGATTTGCGTCCAGAAGAACAACTTCCGATTGAATGACGAGGTTCGGTTCCAGGAAAAACGTCTTAAGGCGGAAGCGAAACTCGACCTCGAACAACCGTTTCGTGAGCGGGGCGGGGGCGTAAATTTCCGCATCAATCGTTGCGCTGTCGCCCTCTACCGCGAATGGTTTGTCGAGTTGGAAAATGCCGTTTTCGAAGTCGACTTCGATTGTGTCGGGATAGTTTTGAACCGGATTAAGCGTGGGGCCCACCTCGTTGCGGTTTTGATCGAGCACCTTGAGGAAAAAGTTTCCCCGGCCATCGTCTCGGACGATCTGACTGCGGCCGATGCTGTAGAAGGTTTTTAGTTCGCGCTCAAATCCGGACTCGGCAGCGGTCGCGATGGCAACATCGCCGAATGTCTTTACGAGTTTGAATTGGCCGTTTCCTGTTTTTGGCAGCGCCGAATTTGTGGAGCTGTGAACCGTGATGGGTATTCCTGTCGCGTCCGTGAAATCGACGGCGACGACGAAAGCGGAGTCGATGGTCCTTCTAAATTGAAGGATGCCCTCGACATAGTCGATGGTGTAGTCTTGACCCTGGGATAACTCTTGGAAGTTTCCCGTGAAGGTTGAGCTTGGCACAGCGAGGTCGTTTACGGTTAGCGTGATTTCGTTCACGTTTTTTGTTCCCGCACTGGTGCGCGCGAGAAAAATTCGTTCAGAGCCGGTTTTAAGGGGCAGTCTTGTCGGGTCTCCGAAAGTGAGGTCGTAGTAGCGGCGCCGGATATAGGCGATATCGATGATGTCCTGCTTGACGAATTGTGTATTGCCTTTGAATTGCTTGCTTTTGGTTACACCCTTCGTGCGGGAACCGATAAAAATCGCCTTGAATTTCTTGTGTTTTATGTCGACGCGAATACCGAAGAGTTGTTTGTTGTAGCTGACAAATTCTGTGGCTGGAAGAGATAGATCAATATCGCCGAAGGACGCATTCTGCACGACTTCGTTCGGGTCGCCGTTATAGACCACGGAAATATCTTGTTTGTTTTCCTTGGTGTCATCGTAGTCGACATTGACGCTGATTTTCGGTCCTACCTTACCCTGCATGCGAAGCTGCAGCTGTTGTTCGATATCGACCAGGTTGGACGACGCCGGTCTTCCGCTTGTCGTCTGATCCTGGGTAAATCGTTTCTCCGAAAACGTGAAGGAGATTAGTTTCCGGCCGGTAATCGAGAGGCTTGTTCCATAGGTGGGCAGCTCGATTTCCGGTTTAGGCGGCTTGGGCGGTTCGAAGGGTTCTACCCCCGATAACGGAGGCAGTTCCGGAATTTCCGGCGGCGGGACTTCGAGTTCTTCTCTCGGGGCGACGCCCATCTCAATATGTTGGCGCATGCGGTTCCAGAGGTCCTGGTCCGTGCGGAACGGCGTTTGTTGGCGAAGAAAATCGGAAAATTCACGTGCAGGCGCTGTTGTGCGAGCGGCCGAGAAAATACGCCCGGCATCGGGGCGTTCGAGCAGTAGGAAGGGGCCTGCCTTGCGCATCCAATCAGGCGCGGTAATAACCTCTTCTCCGGAAAGCGGATCGGGGCGAGATGGAATTTGGAGTTCGGGTTCGCGGTCGGGAACTACTTCTTCGGCTCCGGGTGCGTCGTCAAAGTCGGGATCGTAGGGAAATTCGAATTGTGCATAGGCACTATAGGACGCGCGCACGCACGCGAACGTGAGTATAAGCCAAAAAGATAGGAACCGAGGGGTTGAATTCGCCAAGTTGTTGCCAAAATAAAGGAGTAAATTACTAGTCGGCGTTTGTGAAGTGCTCCCGACCCCTCACATTTGGAGTGTAACAGGGCCCTGTTACGCCGTCAAGACTCCGGCAAATTTGTATAATTAGCAAGGATTTTAATGACAATTTTGACCCGCTATCTCTTGCGGAGCTTCCTGCCGTCCTTTGGACTCTGCGTTGGCGTGTTTGTTTTCGTGATGTTGATGACCTTTTTTTTGCGCCTTTTTAACCTGGCGCTGATGAAGGGAATCCCGTTGTATTGGATTTTGCAATGTTTTGTGAGCCTCTTTCCGTACTTTCTTAGCTTGTCGCTGCCGATGGCTTTCCTGGTTGCGCTGCTTCTCACGCTTGGGCAGCATTCGGAAAGCGGCGAAGTTATGGCGCTTCGGGCGTCGGGATTTTCTTTCAAAGACATTCTTCAGCCTTTCTTGGGGCTCGCGATCGGGGTCTCGGTCCTGTTGTTCGGCATTAATCACAAATGGAGTCCCGACGGGTTTCATTCATTTCAGCGATCCTACCACCGTGCGCTCGCCGAGGTTACGCGTCTCAATATTGAACCCAACGCGATGACATCCATCGGATATTGGACGATATTCGCGAAATCGGCCGATGAAAAGACCGGGCGGATCGGCGGTGTGCGCGTGATCAAGCGTCAGGGGCAATATAGTCGGATGCGGATTTCTGCGCCAACGGGCCGCTCTTCCGTCGAGGCCGGGGTGGGCGTTAATCTTGTCCTTGAGAACGGCGCCATGGTTTGGCCGAGCGACGACCCGCACTCTCATACTGTTTCGAGTTTTAAACGTGCAAGTTTCTTTCTCCCGTTTAAGGGCGATGTGGACCGTACGGCGGAGCTTACGGAGCTCAGCACGCCTCGTCTTCGCGAGGAAATCGGCCGCGGTCATTTGACGGAACAAAAAATCCGCGAGTATACGACGGAGGCCGCACTCCGCTCAGCCAGCGCCTTTGCGCCCTTTATGTTGTTTTGGGTTGCGTGTCCGCTGGGGCTGAAGCTTGAGAAACGCAGCCGTCCGATCGGATTTGCGCTGAGTCTTGGGTTGATGTTTGCCTTTTACGGATTACTGGCGCTTGGAGTGGGGTTGGGGCGAAAAGATATTCTATTCGCTCCTTGGGGGCCGTGGCTTCCCAACCTGTTGTGTGTTCCGGCCGGCGTTTGGACGTGGTGGAGGCTGCTTCGCCGGTGACGATCTTCGGGCGTTATTTATCGCGGCAATTTTTCGGCCCGTTTTTCTTCGGCCTCGGATTGTTTGCAGTGATCGTGTTTCTCGTCGACGTCTTCGACAAAATCAACCGGCTTGCCGCGAGCGAGGCTTCGGGTATATTGATTGTCGAGTACCTGGCACTCACAATTCCCTACTGGAGTGTGCGAATTATTCCGATGGCGACGCTGCTGGCGACGTTGTTCACCGTCAACGGTTTTGTTCGGTCCGGTGAATATGTTGCGGTACAGGCTTCCGGGTTCGAACCGACTCGATTTTTCCGTCCGATTTTGGGATTTGCCGCTGTTATTTCATTATTCGCTTTTACGGCGCAGGAGACCGTGCTTCCGGCCGCATTTTCGCGTGCGCAGGCATTATGGCGGGAAGCGATCCATCCCGAATGGAAGTGGGATGTTTTTTATGATGCCGTGCTGACGCCGGGCCCTACGCAGTTTCTTTCGGCCAGCGTTTTTCACGTGCGCGAGGGACACATACAACGGGCAATTCTAGACGATTACTCGAACAATATATTATCGCGTCAGATCGATGCCAAAAATGCTCGTTGGGATGGGGCAATAGGACGCTGGGTCTTTGAAGACGGCGTTATAAAGAATTTCGATCAGGCGGGCGCATTGCAGAGTATGGAATCGTTTGATCGCTTGGAATCCGATCTCATGGCTTCCCCGAGAATGATCGTTCCGACGAAGAAAAAGCCGGATGAAATGAGCATTCTCGAAGCGCATACCGAGGCCAAGCGTCTGCGGAGTCTCGGTCGATCGGCACGTGAAGTCTTAACCGCGATGCATCAAAAAATCGCCTACCCGCTTACAAACATTATTTTGTGCTTAATGGGCATTCCGATCGCACTTCGGCTTCGGCATTCTCCTCCGCCGGTGGCCTTCGCCGCCGCTCTCGTCGTAAGTTTCGTTTATTTATGGTGCATTGAGTTTTCATGGTATCTAGGAAAGTCCGGTCGCGTCGCGCCGCTGCTGGCGGCCTGGTTTCCCAATGTCTCGTTCGGTGCCGGCGCAGCCTACCTGTATAAGCGGATCGACTGACAATACGTTGCTATCAGCGGACTTTTTTGGTTGAATAGCCCGAATCTACTTGAGGGAGAATTGTCCATGTATGATGCAGCTCATCTAATTGTTCGCTGGTTCCACGTAATCGCGGGTATTACCTGGATTGGACTCCTCTATTTTTTCAATTGGATTAACAGTCATCTCCAAAAAGATCTCGGCGATAACGCTAAGAACGTTAATCCGCATCTCATGCCTCGCGTGTTGTGGTGGTTCCGGTGGGGCGCGATGTTTACATGGATCATGGGTGTGATCCTGTACGTGATGAATTACCTGTACACGCCCGGCTTCGGTTTCGGTCCCAATGACTTGTTCCGGTCAAGCCGCAATGCATGGATCCTCATGGGCATGGGGTTTGGAACCCTCATGTGGTTCAACGTGTGGTTTATTATTTGGCCCGCTCAAAAGAAGCTGCTCGGCGGGACGGCCGGCGACGACGGCCCCGCGCTCAAGGCGCGTGCAACGATGGCGTCGAAAATAAATACCTACTCGTCGGGTCCGATGTTGTTCGGCATGCTCGGTGCTGCGCACTACACTGAGATGAATCCGCCGGTTTTTGTGGGTGTTATTATTCTCGGCTTTACGGCTATTTGGTCGGCGTATGCCCACTCGGGCCGCGTCGGTCTCGAGTTCAAAAAGTAGTCCCTTGAAGCGGCTGCTGCCGCTCATCCTTTTTCTTTCCGCCTGCGCGGACAGGTCCCAAATGCCCCCCGAGCAACTCGGGGCGGGGACCTTTGCGAGTTATCAATGCAAGCAGTGTCATCGTGTTGGGTATGAGGGCGGGGACGCGGGTCCGGACCTCACGTTCGCCGGTGTCCGGAAATCAAAAGAGTTTATGGCGTTGTGGCTCAAAGACCCCGCCGCGTGGCAGCCCAATACCATGATGCCGAATTTCCACCTCAATGATGACGCGCGCGCCAATCTCGCGGCGTATATGGCATCCCTGAAGGGAGAGCTCTATCGGAAGGGTGAGGCGCCGTGGGATAAGGTGAAAGGGGATCCGGTCGCGCGCGGGAAGGAACTGTTTTTGCGCGTTGGGTGTGTGACCTGTCATGGCCGTGAGGGAAAAGGCGGGTATTTAAACAATAACGTGAAGGGTTCTACCGTGCCCTCTCTTTTTAAGGTGAAGGAGGGATTTTCTAAAGAAGAGCTTATAAATAAAATGAAAATCGGAGTTCGGTATCCCGCCAAAGAGGACCCTCAGGGCCCCGAGCCCCATCTTTGGATGCCGGCTTGGGGTGAGGTGCTTCGCCCTGACGAACTTGCCGATTTGGCTGATTACCTGATATCACTATACCCGCCGGAGCTCGAGGGTTCCGATGACGATTGGTAAAATTGTAATATTGGCTCAGACTCGAAAACCCTCTGGAGGACATAACGATGGCTGATACACTGGTTCAAAAAGACGCTCCTGATTTCAAGGCAATGTCGGTGGACGGAAAACTTTTCAAAGAGAAGCAGCTTTCCGATTATAAAGGCAAGTGGCTGGTGCTTTTCTTCTACCCGCTCGATTTCACGTTCGTGTGTCCGACGGAAATCACGGCGTTTAGCGACCGTATCGAAGATTTTAAGAAGCTTGAGACCGAAGTTGTCGGTTGCTCGATCGACTCGCAATTCACCCACCTTGCCTGGATCAACACGCCCCGCAAGGAAGGCGGTCTTGGAGATATCGCGTACCCGCTTCTTGCCGACGTCACCAAGGAAATTGCGAAGGACTATGGCGTCCTTCTCCCCGGCGGCATTGCCCTCCGCGGGTTATTTCTGATTAACCCTGAGGGAAAGATTGTCTACAACGTGACGCACGATCTCGGCGTCGGCCGTTCGGTTGGTGAGGTTCTGCGCGTGCTGAAGGCTTTTCAGCAGGTCGCAAAGACCGGCGAAGTTTGCCCGGCGAATTGGGATGAGGGCGGAAAAACAATGAAGCCGGATACCGACAAGTCGAAGGAGTATTTCGCTTCCGTCGCCTAATCGTCGAATATCGATTAATCTAAAAACGGGTCTCCGGGGTACTGGGGGCCTGTTTTTTTGTGTTGGGTTAAATTCTGCTATCTTCCCAGGTAGCACAATATCCCCGGCGAAAATTCTGGAAGCTTCCCAAGCAGCACAATACTGCTTTGGAAAATATCTTTAGTAAGGAAGCGCGGCGTTGCCCGGATCAACCTGTCCGAACTCCCACGCGAGGCGGATGGATCCGGCAAGATTGTTGGGAAGACGTTTCGTGACGCGTTCCGATTGTATTGCGGTTACTGTCGGACTGAGCTGCAAGGCAACCTCAAACTTGAATTGGGAAAATTCAAAAGACGTGCCGGTGGTAAAAGCGAGGGCTGAATCCGCGTTGGCTACGTTTTTTTGGAGGCCTAAACGCAGCGGTAGAAAAAAACCCTTGTTGTGAAGGCGCAATTCCATACCGAGGGATAAAAAACGGGATTGGAAGCGGTCGATTGATGTCGTGTTATTCGTTAAGTCGATGTCGGCGGCCATCGTCACAAAATCATAGGGTTGGATAGCTAGCCCCGCTCGGACCTGGCCGTTGAGGGGAAACCGTGTCCGATCTCCCGCGGAGGTGGCAGCGTCGGGCTGTTCGAATGTGGGGGCGTTGACATTGCGCCCAACGATCCCGAGGCGCGGCCGTGCCGGTAGGGACGGGAAGGTTTCCCGCATATCCCAAAAAGCGCCAACATCGATTCCGGGCGCGAGACTTGTTTTTGAGTTCTTGTCGTAGCGCCAGATGGAGCCGGGGCCGGGATCTTCATTAACGATGATCATTTGACGGTATCCGACCGAGCCGACGATTAATTTAAGATTCGCACCGATAACAATGCCGGATTTGCCGAGTTCCCGTCCCATGCCGTATCCGATATGGGTGAAGTTGCCGCCGCGTAGGATGAGTTTTGAGTTGTTGAGCGCGAGGTCGCCGGAGTTGACGGCGTGGTCGACTTCCGGCGTGCCACCGACATAGGTCAGACTGTGAACAAACAACATGCCGCTGCCGACGCGGGCGCCGACGGCCAATGCCCCATCGAAGGACGCTCCGTTGCCTAGGTGGTCCATGCGATCGAGGGCTTTGTTCACGCGCTCCGTGGTGCATACCTGCGGTGTTTTGGAGCAATCTTTCGCAAGTTGGTTAAGATCGTTGGCGCCGAGGAGCACGCCTCCGGTCGCTTCTACGCGGATGCCGGCCAGGATTTCGACGCCGGAGGAGTCAAAGAGTTGGCCAAGTCCGGCCGGGTTCCAATAGGCGGCACTGGGCCCTTGGGCGATTGCCACGTGGGCACCACCCATGCCCATCGCGCGGGGGCCAAGGTTGTGCCAGGGCGTTGCGGAGGCTGCGGTAGTGAGGAAAAAAAGAAGACTAGCGAGCGCCTTCATCCTTATTTCCGAAGAGGAAGCCTAGCTGGAGAGAAGCAGCGGCGCTGTTGGGGATCTTCTCACTCGTGCCTTTCGTCTGAATACTTGTTCGCTTTGTTGAGATCTGTCCGGCAATATCGATCGTGAAGTGGAAAAAGTTTAATCCCAAGCCAGCGGTGTAGGAAACTCCAGAGGCTGTGTTGGCCAAATTTTTCTTAATCCCGGCGCGAAACGGCAAATTGAAACGAGGACGATTAATTAGGTTTATCTCAGTGCCCACTCCTGCATAGCGTGTGTTGAACCCATCTATCAGTGTTAGATTTTCGGTCAGATCGAAATCGGCGGATAGGTGCCAGAACTTCATGGGTGAAAGGGCAAAGCCTGCACGGGCCTGGCCCTGCACGGACAGTTTGCTTGGCTCACCAACCAAGGTGGCCGCGCCAGGATTGGTGAACTTTGGGTTATTCAGGTTGCGGCCCACAATACCGATGCGGGGACGCATGGGAATGCCGTCGAAAGTTTCGCGCATGTCCCACAATACTCCGGCATCGATCCCGGGTTGAAAGCTCGAGGCTGTGTTGTTGTCAAAGTCGCCAAATCCACCGTTGCCGGTATCTTGGTTTTTCAGGATGATCGCTGCAAATCCAGTTCTTCCGATAATACCCTTGAGGTTGAGGCCGAATACGAGACCTGTTTCCATTATTTCGTGCGCGTAGCCAACTCCGATTTCGGTGAAATTCCCGCCTCGCAAGTGAATCGCTGAGTCATTTGCGATTGTTGTACCGTTAACGACCACGCCGTTAGGGTCAACTGAGGGCCGGACGCCGATGTAGGTCAGATTCTGAACAAAAAAGGTCGCGCGCCAAGGACTGTGCCGATAGGCGAGTGAGGACCCAAAGTCGACCATTGCACCATTGCCGGGTTCTCCGAAACGATTGAGGGCATCGGTGAGGTTCGCCGTCGTGCAAATGGTTGCATCCGTGCGCTCGCAGGCTTTGTTGATCTCATTGATATCGTTGGCGCCTTCGAGGACTGTCCCGGTCGCTTCGAAGCGAATGCCGACCGCAGGAAAGATGAGGCCGGAAGTTCCGTATTGTTGGCCGAGCCCGGCAGGATTCCAATAAGAAGCTAGCGGCCCTTGGGCCATCGCAACACCGGTGCCGCCCATCGCCATCGCGCGGGGTCCGAGGTCGTGCCATGGAGTGGCGGCGGCCTGACCGACGAGTGCTAAAGAAAGAACTGCGGCGAGAAGGGACTTGCGCATGAACGGTGTCTCCGTTACGAGAAAGTTCCCACGGTGTCTGGGATTTTCAGCTCGGCACCTGTCTTTTCCTGAACCTGCTCCGGCGTGACGCCCTCGGCGGTCTCGCGCAAAACGAGTCCGTCCGGGGTAACGTCGATGACGGCGAGTTCGGTCACAATTGTATTGACGACGCCTTTGCCG
>NVTF01000006.1 GCA_002401485.1 Elusimicrobiota bacterium
CGGCGTATCAAGCGGATAAGCCGACAGTTTTGGCTCAGTTGCGGGGAATCGAAGCAACGCTGCAATTGGTGAAAAATCGCGTGGATCCGGTGGATCTTGCAGAAGCGGGTGCCGCCTTCGACGGTGCTGGGAGGAAGACGGATTCTGAACAGGTCGTGGTCGCTGCCCAAGATCAAGCTGTTCCGTCCTTAGGTGAGATCAAAGAAGTCGAGACCACTCCGTTGGAGCAGGAACTCGCAGGCCTAGGTCCTAAGGAAGGAACCTTGGTCGCTTCCAACAAATCCGCCGGAGCGCTTCAGCCTGCGCGCCCAAGAAGAACACTTCCCGCTTTCGAGATGCCGCCGCCGAAAACCGATGACGAGGCCTTCCAATCCCGCAAGGGCAGTACCGGCGTTGGAGCTGTGATTAAAGAATTTCTAAAGAAACCCGCCGTGGCGATGGGCGTTGGCGCCTTGTTGGGCGGCCTGCTCGGATTTCTCTTCGGCGGGCCCATCGGCGCCGCGATCGGCATAGCGCTGGGCGCGGCCAGCGGCCGCGTGCTTTCCGAAAAACTCCAAGACGATTAAGTGCCCCAATTCGGGCTGAAGGAACTTGCCGGCGCGTTGCCAAGGGCGTGGGGTGCGCTTCCGTCCGCGTCCATGCGGTAGAGGCGACGCCGTCCATCCCGGGTGCTTGTGAAAATGAGGAAACGTCCATCCGGTGACCATGAGGGGGATTCATTGGAACCCTCACCGTGGGTGATTTGGATCGTACGGGTTCCGGCGTTGTCGATGAGAAAGATGTCGAGTGGATCCTTTCGATGCGCCCGTCCCGCGAAGGCAACCCATTCCCCGGTGGGGGACCAAGAAGGCGAATCGCACCAATTGAGATGAGTGAGACGGCGCGTCCGTCCGGTAGCTAATTCGATGATGTGGATCTGCGGATTGCCGGCTCGGTCCGAGACAAAGGCGAGAGATTCTCCATCCGGCGAAAAGGTCGGCGACGAGTCGACTCCGTAGTGAGACGTGACTGATTCGGCCTTGCGCGTTTTTACGTCGATTAGAAAAATGTTTGGGTTTTTTCCGCGAGAAACCGTCGCGGCAAGCTTCGTCCCATCGTGAGAGAAACCGCCCGGAATGTTGAGGCCTTGGCGGTCGATTAAGGGGGTGATTTTTCCGCGCGATAGGTCATACAGAAAGATGTCGGGGTTGCCGTCTTTGTAGCTGGTGAAGGCAAGTGCTTTGCCGTCGGGGCGCCAGCGCGGAAAGAGATTGATGGACTTGTTCCGCGTGAGTTGGCTGGTATTGCCGCCATCGTAATCCATGACGAAGAGCTCTTTGTCTCCGGTCCGGTTGCTGACGAATACAATTTGGGTCGATGCAATGCCCTGGCGGCCGGTCAACTGCCGTACGATGTCGTCCGAGGCGCGGTGCGCCAGAGCGCGCCATTTTGAATTCTTGTGGCGGTAATGGCGCGAAAGGAGGGTCGCGTCCGCGTCGAGATCAATGAGAGTGACTTTAACCACTGCTGATTCCGCGACCCGGGAGGCTTCCGCCTTCAGTAGATAGGTCGAACCGCGTGTTTTCCAGAAACGGCGGGCTTCACTTTTACTCGCTCCGGCCGGCGGTCGTTCTTCTTTAAGTTCAAAGTAGCGCGAGAAGAGAAGATCCGCACGGATAACCTCTCGAACCGTTCGTGCGAGTTCTGCGTCCTCTCGGCTTTTAGGTTCTTTCGCGGTAAAGGCATCAATGCCGAGATTCCATTGCGGGCGGGAGTCTTTGCTGCTGTCGATGCCGATGTAGACATCGGTGGCCGCCGCAGGAGACGCGAGGAGAGCGGCGAGTATAAACCAGCGCATGTTAGGACTTTTTCTTCTCATCCCATTTCTTGAGAAGATTTCCCGCTTTGGAGGCCTCCGGCGATTTTGGAAAATCCTCGGGGATTGACTCCAGGTAGCGCCGTGCCTCGTCCAAATGGGTTTTGAGCTTCATGAGCGATAGGGCGTAGCGCATCCGGGTTGCGGGTGTTAAATCGCTTTTCGGATAACGATCCAAGAGGGTCGCGTATTTGCGCGCGGCGTTCTCATACTTCCCTTCGGCATAAAAACAATTTCCCCAGAGATAGATGGCATCCTCGATCAGGGACGCTTTGGGATAGCGTTCGACGTAGAGGGCAAATCCTTGAGCGGCGAGCTCATAATCTTTTTTATCGTAGCTGCGTTTGGCTTGCCGGTAGAGCTCGCTCGGGGTGGGGCCCGAATTTTCGAGTTCTTTCGCCCGTGCGTCGGCTTCTTTTTTCGCCAATTCGGCGGCCGCTTTTTCCGCCGCTTTTTGCCGCGTTTCCGCCAGCGCGCGGGCGTCCGCTTCAGACCTTGCTTTGGCTGCCGCATGAGCGCGTCGCGCTTTTTCACGCGAAAGACGGTCGGATTCATTCTTGGCGATGATATTCTTGGTGTCTGAAATTGACGCTCCCAATTTGGAGACCTTCATGCCGAGCACGGCCCCAAGATCATCCATTTTTGCTCCGAGATTTGTCATCCCGGAGCGGTTGTCTTTAAGGTTTTCGTTTAGGATCGAAACTTCCCGATGCAGATCTTCAAGCTGGGTGTTGAGATCCGCCTGATTGCCCTGGATATCCTTCATGACCGTTTTGAGGCTGTTGACCTTGAGGGTCATGCTGTCGGTTTGCTGGGAAAGGTTGATCATGTCCTGCTGTGTGGCGACGCAGCCGGTGAGGAGCACGGCGGCGAGGACCGGGATAGTGTGCTTCACTTTCATTCGTCTTCCCCTCCTTGTGACGAGGATACCTGCGCGCGAATTTTGGTTGTCGCCCGGCGGTTTTGACTCCAGCAGGCGTCGGTGGCCTCCTCGCAGGAGAGGCGCTCCTCACCAAAGGTAATGGTCCCAATCGAACGCCCCGCCACGCCAAGCTTCATGTAGTAATCGCGAACCGCTTTGGCTCGTTTTTGACCGAGTGCCAGATTGTACTCGTTGGTGCCGCGGTCGTCGCAGTGTCCCTCCACCAGGATTTCCACCGAGGGGTTGTCCTTGAGAAACGCCGCGTTCTCGCGCAGCGCGAGCCGCGCTTCGGTAGAAATAGAATAGGCGTCGTAGTTGAAATGCACGGTTTCAAGATCTTCGGTCGGTACAAATTCTTTGCCGCGAATTCGTGCTTCTTCGATGTCGGTCGTCTCGACATCCCCGTCGATGAGATTTCCGTCGGCGTCCCGTGCGCCATCCTTGTCTGAATATTCGCGATCGGCATCGGGGGAGTCCTTCTTGACCGAGCCGGGCGTTTTGCATGCGCCGACACCAAAGGAGAGGGCGAATACCGCGATCATAAGCAGCTTCGCGGTTGTGGGTTTAAGACTGTCCATCAGGGACTCCTCTAAGTGATAAAAATTTAGAAATTTTATGACAAAAGTATTATAGCCAGTCCACTATGACCAATCAAGGAAAAGGAAGCCCCGGCGTTGGTCACAAACGCCGGGGCCTTTACATGCGAGGGTATGAGGCTTAGCTGTGTTTGCGGCTGCGTTTCTTTCCTCGTTTGCGATTTTTGCCTTTCCTGCCGCGCTTGCGGCCTTTACCGCGCTTGTTGAGGAATTTTTTCGCGTCTGGATTTTCCTTCAGGAATGCTTGGCGGTTGTTCTTCTGCTTCTCCTGGAAGGCAAGCCGCTTTGCTTGCATCTCCTTCCTGAAGGCTCGTTTTGCCGCCTTTTGGGACTTTCTGAACTCTTTTGCGGCTTTTCGAAGCTTCTGCCGTTCGGCCTTTTTTTCGGATAAGACCGGCGATGCAGCTTTTTCTTCAGCATGTACAGCGATGGGGAGTGAGCTGCCCAAAAATACCAGGGCCAAAATTGCAGTTCTCCAACGATTCATCGTAGTTCCTCCTGGGCGTATTCGCCCTCCCCAACAAGTACGTTTGAGTCCCAAAAAAGTTCCCTTGCAGGATGTCTTGATTTTTTCGACAAAATCCCTAAAACTGAGAGTGGAAACGATATGTCTCTGACCCCTGGAACCCAGAAGATTCTGATCATCGAAGACTACGAGCCGTGGCTCGAGTTGATCAAGGTATGGTTGAAATCAGCCGGCTACCAAGATTTGTACTTTGCGAAAACAGGGCAGTCGGGCGTGGAGCTCGCCAAGAAGGCGGAACCGGACTGCATCCTCTTGGACCTCGGCCTGCCCGATATTGATGGAATGGAAGTGTGCAAAATCGTGCGCTCTATTCCGGCGCTGGGACGCACCCCGGTTATCATGATCACCGCTCATCGCAAGGACAAAATCATGGGACTCGAATACGGGGCCGACTATTTTGTTCAGAAATCCGAGAATCCCGCGGAATTGATGGCCACCCTTAAGGCTGTTTTCCGGCGGCGAGAACTTGATTTCAACATCTTTCGAAAAGGAGATGTGATGCTGCAGCTGGAAACACGGAAGGTGTTCTGCAAGGAGCTTCAGGTTGCGACGCTGACTCCGAAAACGTTTGAGTTGTTTCACGTGCTTCTGGAGCGTTCCCCGGAGCCGGTGCACAAAGATATGCTGTTCTCGGCGGTTGAAGGGAGAAGAAATACTGAGCTGTCGCGTGCGCTGGATATTATGATGAATCGATTGCGTAAGGCCCTCCCGGTCGCTTTGCAAAAACGCATCAAGTCGGTGAAGGGGTTCGGCTACGTTTATATCGCCGGCGCGGATGAACACGGGAAACCCAAAACGCGTAAAGAAGGGACGGTTCACACCAAGATTGAGAAGGCCAAGCCCAAGCCCAAACCTAAAAAGAAGGGTTAGCGCGCGGGGATGAGTGTGACGGGGCCGTGGCGCTTTTCGGTCTCCAGCACCGTTGAATAGAGGTGCAGCGCGTCGTAAAATACCCAGGAGTTCCACGGATACTTCAACCGGCTTTTATGCCGCCGCAGACGTTTGCGCTCGGCGGGATCGAGCGGGACCGTCACTATCTCCGGTTCTCCTTGGTACCAATGCTCTCCCGTTGGAATTGAGGGCTCGGGCAAGGGCCGATAACCAACACTCGCCTTCTTGTGAGCCTTGTTCGTGCTCTGCAGCGGGAAACGAAAGCGCTCGCCGCCGGCATCAACATTAACCCAGCCGTAGCGATCTGAGGCCTGGTGGTATTCGTCGAGAAGTTTGAGGGCGCGCTTTAGGGTTTCCTGCGCACTCAGTCCGGTTGTGACTTGAAGATGGGCGAGCGGCGGTCCGAGCAGCGGACCAATGCGAACAGCCTGATTCGAATACTGGAACATCTCCGCGCGAGCTGCGTCCATGTGTTCCCGATCACTCTTTCCGCCGTGGAAAGCCCAGCGTTTGCCGGCGTTCCAATACCAGGTTGCCCATAAGGCGGCGCCGCCTAACGCAAACCCCGGTAAAATTTCTCCCGGGATCCAGCCGAAGTGGATTGCCGCGACCGTTGCGATTGGGATGCCCAGCGTCATCCCGATAAACGAAAGGGCGCCAAATGCCGGGCCGGCAGCGCTCAGCACGTAATTGCGAAAGGGAGTTTTGGGCGGGCCGATGTTCACAAAGCCGAGCGTGGAGTATCCGTTTTCATCTACGGTGCGCTGACTTTCGGGAATGAACATTTGCATGGAGGCCGCGCCTGACCCGGTTAGCCGAGCGATGAGGTAATGACCGTATTCATGCAGGGCAATCGCGCCGATACCCGGGATGACGCCGAGCAGGGCGGCGGCGAGCGTTGAGCCGAGCAGTCCCGGTCGTTCGGCGTTTTGCAGGCTCAAAAGTTTGAAAAATCCTGAAAAGGGGTGGTCCGGCCGGTAGGTATTTCCCGACCGATCATTCTGAATGATGGGTTCTGCCACGCGGACCGCGGGTGCGATTTTTTTAGAGTGCGGTTGAGAGGGCTGTAGTCCCGGCGGAGGCCCGCTGTTAAGGGGAGGCAAACCTTTGGCGGCGGCGAGAGAGGGCATCGGGATATCGAGATCGGCGGCTATCGGCAAGACACCGGTCAAGAGGGTTTCAATGTTTTGGCCGTGTTCGTGGGAGTCTCCGGTGCTGCCCGATTCCTGGATTTCGGCGCCGGATTCGGCGAGGGCGGCCATGCTGCTCGCTAGGGCAGCGACCTTCTTTTTGAAGGCGGCTCGCTTTTTGGGGGCAGCAGGCGTCCCTGCCGTCTTAATAGTTTCTGCGTTGGTTTGTGCGGCAGGCTCCGCCAATGCCGGGATTTCCAGTGCCGGGAGTGTGCCGCCGGTGAGATTGGGGGCAGAAATGCTTAAATTTATTGAAGAATTTTCGTTTCCCGAGAAGCCTGCGGGGCCAGCTGCAAGACCTGTATTTCCTCCTGACGTTGCTGAAATAGCCCTCCCCGCCGCCTCAAGAGGCGGCTGTGCAGCTAGGGATAATGCCAATATCCCCGCCAGCGCGGATATGAAGCGCTTCGGTTGCATCTCTATAGAATATCGATATTATTCTGAATCGGGGAGGGTCGTTTGACCCAATTGGGGGCGGGTCCACTGCATTATTTTTTGCGTGTTTTAGCGGCGGCGGCACGAAGCATCGGTTCGATCTCTTGAGCCACGGAAGCGCGGCCGTGCAGGAAGCGACGAATTCCCAATTTCATGACATCACGTTTGCTCGGCGCGTCGCGCAATAGGCGAACCATGGCGGCTCGTTCCAGCGATTTGTACAGGTAATCCGTTGGCAGTAGAGGGGCGTAGCCGCTGTACAGGATGAGCGCCTTCTGCAGAGGTGCGTATTCCGGTTTGATAAGACCGTTGTTGGCCTCAAGAGCGAGTAGGCCTTGCGAGATGCGCTCAATGATGCCGAGGTGGCGAACCGCAATGAGCCCGGCAATTGGCAGCCATGCGGCGCGTTGTATCGTTTCGATGATCCTCTTCGCCCGGGCGGCTTCTTTGAGCGCATTCCAGCGGGAGCCGTAACGCGTAGGAATTTCATAGTCCATCTCTTCGGCCATGATGGCTTTGATTTCCTCTGGAGTTTTCTTATCCGATTCCGGAAACTCAACAATCGCAGACAACAGTTCGGCGGCGAGAGCGGCGTCTCCGGCTTCCAGGGCCGTGCTGACCCGGATTAGGGGGAGGAGCTTCTCGGTCGTAAAGTGGACGCCTTGCCCCAAGTCGATGATGGCGAGGCGTGTGAAGACATTTCGGAACCAACCCTTAAGCGCCAAACGATTGCCGGTGTGCGGGTCGGGTTCGAGCCACTCCCCAACAACGAGTTCTTCCATGCCGGCCCGCACCGTTCGTTTCGCGATGGACGTTTGGGTGGGTCCGACGAGAGCCTTCAGCAGAGCCCCTAGGCGGGCGAAAAGGGTGACTCGTCCGTCGCGGTTAAATTTCGCTTTGGGGATATCGAAGCGAACGCGAGGAAGATCGGCGAAGCGCGTGACGGGAACAAATTCTTCAACCATGATCAGCTCGTTGACAAACACCCGGTGCGGGCGAGCCACATAGGGTTTGTCCCCGATGAGCAGGCGTGCGAGCCATCCTCTATTGTTGAATCGGTTGCGCGTGCGGGTTTCGATCTCGGCTTCGCTTCTGAAATCCATTTCCGCGTGCACTAAACTCTTTACTTCATCGAGCAGTTGGTCGAGTCCGGGGAGATCTAACCCGATTTCATCACGCACGGCGGGAAACAGCTGTTCGATGATCTCAAACTCCCGGTCGGTTTTGTACTTCGCGCCGGGGCCGCGGAATTTGACCACCCAGGTTCGACCGTCCTTGAGGTGAACCTTGTAGACGATTTTAATAGAGCCGGCGCCGAGTTCGTTTCCTATTGCTTCGATCCAACGAATTTCTTCGCGCTCGGACTTCAGCAAGTAACGGACTTGCGCGATGATGCGCCGGCGCATATGAAATCCGACAGAGAGCTCTTTGTTCTCCTCAGGTAGTGCGATGTGGCTCAAGGCGAGAAGATCCTCTTCCGGCTTGGCGGTCTTTTTTTCTTTTTTAAGGCCGATTCTTTTTTCCCGTGCCATGGAAGCGATCGCCTCTTCCATGATTTGGTAGGCGCGCATCTTTTCCAGGTTTTGGGCTTTATCTTTAAATTGTTCGAGCTTGTCGGCGTATTCATCCGGGATTAAACCGCGGTGCGTGCTGAACACCTGGGCTATTTTTGCGCCGGTGACCCCCATGCCCTTAAGAGCCACGATGAGGATATCCGGGCCTTGCAGCTCTTTTCCGACTTCCTGCAGGGCAGTCAGATCGGAGATCATGACCGCCTTTTCATCATCGTTCATGATTTCAAAGTAGGCGCGGATAATGATCTCGATGATGCGCGGTAAATCGCGATCCTTGATAACGAGGTTGTAATAAAGCCGCTTCACTTCATCTTGATCGACCGGCTCCGCGTTTTCCCAATCTTCCGGGGCTGTTTCCCGCCAAGTTATCCAGGCCGCCTGCTCTTTGGCGGAGAGAGTCGGCCATCGAGACTTATCTGCTTTTTCTTCCGGGGTGAGCTGAATCCAAAGATCCAGGGCTTCAGGCTTATCGAGCGCTTGCTTGCGCCACGTTTCGTCCAGTTCCAGGAGCCGCCACTTAAGCCATGCGTGTTTTCGAATCTTGGTGAGTTTCGGCCATGTTGTTTTATCCGTTCGGTCGTTGGAGGAACGCGCCAACCAGAGGCCGCGCGCGGCATCCGTTTCTCTTTTTTCATTGAGCCACAATTCCCATTTCTCTTTTTGCTCGGGCGCGAGTTCGGGCCACTGGGCGGAATCAAGACGTTTCGATGGCGAGAGAGCCTGCCACTGCTTCAGCGCTATTTTCTCCTCGGCGCTGAGGTGCAGGTTGGACTTTCCGTAGAAGAGCGAACGAAGCAGAAGGGCGCGTTCATCTGGGTGGATTAAGGAGAGGTAGTCTTCCAGTTGGGCAACGCTGCGAATCGCCCCAAAGTCACGCGTCAACTTCCTGCGTTTGCTGTTGAGAACCTTTGTGTTGAGCTCCGAGACTCGTTTGTCGCTGAGGCGCGCAATGCCGGCCATATGAAGAAGCAGGTCGACTTTCTCTTTTCGCGAGTATTTCTTGAGCTGTACGACGGCAACATCGAGCAGTTGTTTTTCAGCCATGCGCACGGGGTTGGGCATGCGGTAGCTCTTGTTCCCTTCCAGGTCCGCAAGACTGCCCGGGTTGAGTTTACGCGCCTTGATCAGGCGTTCCAGTAGAATGTCGCGTGTATGGGTGGGTTCGGGGAAGTTATCCAGGATAAATCCGAGGATGGGGTCCTGCATGCCGGACCATGCGTTGTAGAGTTCCAGCAACGTTGATACCGCGGCACCGGAGATTTCGTTGCGGTATGAACGCAGCATTTTTTTCTTCTCATGGGCCAGGAGCGTTTTCCAGTCCTTCGGTTCGTTTAGTTGGCCTTTAAGGTAGTCGCGGTCCTCCTTGTTGAATTCACCTTTTTCCCATCGCTCCCCGGCTTTTTGGGAGCGTTCCGTCGCAACTCGGTCACTCTCCTCGAGAACCGCGATCAGTCGATCTTCTAAGTGAATGGTGCCTTTCATCTTCCAGAGAAACGCCTTGCTGAAAAATTTGCGGGCAGCGAAGTAGGCCCTCAGTGTCCGCGTGCCGGCCCCGTATAGTTGGCCGAATGATCGGCGAGGGGCCTTTTCTGCGAAGTTTGACTGGGGCAGCAGGTCAAAAAGTTCCGGGCGCGCCACGGGGCTGCGCACGATTTTTAAGGGTTGGGCTTTGGGCATCGGAATACTTCCGAGGCCCGATGCAATTAAGGGAGAGACGGATGCAAGCGCCGCCTTGATGGAATCAGTAAGTTCATTGGCGTTTAATTCCTTGAGATGATTCTGATCTTCTTTGACCCAGTTCTTAAATGCCTGTGGATCTTTTGCGGCTTCCTCGATAATTCGACGATCGATTTCTTCGGTGAACTCCCCGTTGGAGTTGAGGAAATCCAGTAGATACAATCGGTCATTAAATCCCGCGGGCCAAGCATTTGCGTCATCGAGACGCTTCATCATGTGGGTGGCCCAGCGGGAACTCACCCGGCGGAAAGGATGTTCTCCCTTAGCGATGGCGCGGTAGGGCTCGTTGCGCAGGACGTATTCGGCACCGTTGCGGAAGCCTTTTTCGAGGGTCCCTGCAACCTCCATGTCGGGATGGAGCAATGCGGGATGCATCTCCTTGATCCGGAGCATCTTTTCGGTGATGTTCTTGAGTTCCTCCGCGTTGGCCGCGGCCTTAGAGATATCTTCAAGCAGCCAATGTCCAACGGAGGATGCCGCGCGCATTTTAATATCCCGGCCCATTTGATCCTTTCCGGCTTGGAGGCTGAGATCAACTCGGTCGAGCAGGGCAACGGCCATGAGCTTTGTTTCCGCATCCACCGTTTGGTCGCCAATCAATGAGAAAAAATGGACAAAATCATCAGTTCGCAGGGGCCGCACATCGTCAGCCGGGATCCCTTCCAGAGGGGATTTTTTCTCCAGCTTTTCTCTGCCAAGAACCTTTGTCCAGAATAGGCGGGCTGCAGTCACGATGAGCTGTGGGACGAAAAGGACCAGAAAGTAGAGAAAGAAGCCGACCACTGCGGCAGTGATCACCCATTTGGAGTTGGCCTTGTCCCGCCATGTATTAAATTTTGACACCTTTACATCAACCGACGCGGGGAGAGCGTCGTGATAGGCGTTCATGTAGCGCCAAGTGTTATTGAGGTTCTTGCCGAGCTTTTTGGCATGGGCGAGAACGAGTTTGTGTCCCGGGTAGGGCCTTAACACAGCGTCGATTTCATTAACGAGCAACGATACGGCTGCAAAAGACTTTTGGGATGGGCGCACGCCTCCCATATCGGCCCGGGTGATTGCGTAGCGCATGGAAAGACCCATTGACTGAAAGAAGGCATCAGCGATTTCGCTGCGATCGATTTCATCAATGCGTACTTTTCTCTCGTCCGCCCGGGTTTCGGCCTCGGTTTTAAACAGCGGCTGCATTTGAGTCCAGGCAATTTTAGTGATGTGAAGAATATCGTCGATATCCTTAATGCCGTAAAGGGCGCCCGCCATCACGTTTGTGTAATGAACTCGGAACCCGCTGATGTGCCCTTCGCGTTCGTTGTCGTTGGTGACGCCCATGAGTTTTTCTTCAAGGGACTTTGTGAGGTTCGAAAAATGGTTTTTGAGGAAGGGGTCTAATTGATTGTTGCGGCGGAGGAGTTCAATAAAAGGAGGGGTTAGCTGCCCTGGCATCGCGACGAATTCCCCATACGGATTGCCGATCAGCTCGGTCGCAAAATTATTCGCGATGTCGAGCTGGTCTTCTACGCGGGGAGGGGACAGGCCCTGCAGGCTGTATTTTTCGTAGCGGTGTTTAATTTTTCCGCCGGCTGTTTCCACCAGAAGCGGAGTGTAATGGCGGTTGGCCCAGCGACTGAGACCCGGGAGAATTGAGTGTTGGGGGTCTGACTCGACTCTGTATTGCACGATGCCGCCCAAGCGCATGTAGAGCTCCGAGGGCCGTGATTGGCTCGATCGAAATTCTTCCGGACCCATCGCGGATTCGAGAACCTCAATGGCAAAACCTGGCAAGTAATTCTCGAACCAGGCTGGCGATAAAGACTCCAGCAACGCATCAATGATTTGTTCCGGTTTGGCGGGTTCTCCCGTTTCGAGGGTCAGCATGCGGCGGGTTGCGCGCCACAATCGTTTGGAGACTTCCTCTACGACGTCGTTGGGATTTGCTCTATCGTCGGCCTGGATCTGCTGATTGGCAAACAATTGCTGCAGGTCGAGGCCCATGGTCTCAGCCCCCCGGTTAATGGCCTTGATTGCTCCCAGCCAATGCTCCCTTGTTTTTACGTCGCCGAGGGCCCGATAGAGCCCCGCACGGCGGGTTTGAACGGAGAGAAGCGCGGACTGATCGAGAAAGACATCAAGATTTGGATAGCCGTCGCCCGGCATATCCGCGTAAATCATGTCGAGTTGTTTGGTGATCAGTTGAGAACGGAGGTTGCGGGACGGAAAATTTTTATTTTTCATCCGAGAGACGATAGAGAGTTCAATTAATCGAAGCTCATCGAGCGTGTTCGCGTCCTTGATGATTTCGCGGTAGGCTTCTTCGATGACGATGTACTTCTCAAAATTAATTGCAGCTTTTGCGGCCCCGTTTTTTGTCTTGAGCATGGTCGCGTTCGCTTTCGCCGTTTTAACGAATCCTTCAATTTGGTGGATTCGCTTCTCTATGTTAACGCCGTCGCGGGAGACCTTCATGACTCGGTTTTCGAAGCGGTCTAGGTGAGAGGGACGTTGTGCGCTATTGCGGCGCTGCATCCAGAGGGGGTGTTGGGGGACGTCTTGCGGGACGTAGAGTTCCTTTGCCTCCGGCATGCGCGGGGTCATATAGGCTCGGCGCAAATCGGAGTGAGGGTGCACGTCGCGCAGGCGTTGGAGAGACTGAGAAAGATCGTCCTTGTCGGATTTAAGCATTGAATACTTTTTTTCGAGGCGGTTATACTCTCGGTCGAGCGAATAAAGCGTGTCGATGCCTTTTTCAGGTTCGTATCCCGCTTTTGCCATGAGCTTCAGGGCTTCCGTATCAGCCTCGTATTCGTGAATAAAACCGAGGAACTGATGGGACCCGGGAATTAGATTTCCTTTTAAATGCCCGCGGAGGTTGTGCTGAATTTCATGGGCGATGATGAAGGCCAGTTGATGCTCATCGTCCAGTGAGCGCAGCAGTCCCAATGAAAGGAAGGTGTTTGAGATTCGAAATGCTTTGGCAATGCTGGATTTTTCTTGAAAATATTTGGCCTCGCTTTTCGGGATTGTTGTAAATGCGTTAGGCAGCATTGAATTGCCGATGAATACTTGACCGGCCTCCGGAGGGAGACCGGCGGCTTTGAGCAGGCGATGCATAACGCGCGTCACGTCTTTCTGAAGGTGTCGGTCGCCAATGGCGCCGCTTAATTGTTCGTTGAGAATGGTGGGTGCGTCTTCGCTGCGGACCTTGTGGCGCAGGCGTATTAACTCGGTAATCGCCTGCTCCTTCTGATTTAGTTTGTCTTTTGCGGGATCTTTTTCTTTTTCATCTTTCTTGCTCCTACCGAGTTTGCTTCTTACTTGATCTAGAAAGCTGCGGAGTTGGGGATCGTCCTCTGCAAGTTTATCCCAAAGAGGGTCGAATGGGTCCTCCTCTTCCCTCTGGATGTTTCCCTGACCGGTGATTGAGAGGTCGTAGAAAGATTTTAGGATCGCCGGTTTTTTGAGAAATCTCTGGAGACCCGAGGTTAGTTTGTTGACGGTCTTGCGTGCGGGCGAGACCTTCCGGGAGCGGTTGGGGGTCTGGATGCCGGCAGGGGAGGCGGCATTCGCCGCAACAGGGGTTTGGAAAAATTCTGCAGCTCCGCGGACGGGCCGAATCACATTTTTTGGGTGCTCCGTCATGTTTCTTGCCGCAGGCAGGGTTGGAAGTGTGTTTTGCGGCAGAAATGCGACCGTAAGGTTCGGAAGGCCGGTGTTCAGCGTCGGTGTGCCTAATCGCAAGGCAGTCGGATTTTGGGCAACCCCTGGGATGGGAGCGGCGGCAGCGCTTCGGCCGGAGGTAAAGCTCTTAGCGAGCGCGGTATAGGTGCCGAGGCCTGGTGAAAGCGTGACTAAGCAGGTGGCGAGTGTTATGCATAACACTCTACGAATGCCTTTTCGGCCTATTGTTTTTAGCACTGAATCTAATTGTATCCCAACTTTGAGCTTAATCAATGAACCCTTAGGGTGGTTTATATGGGCAATTGCCCTATTTCATTTTGGGGCAACAGACCTATTTATGCCGGGCCGAGCGCCTCCCAGGACATATTCCATCGGCTAAACGCAACAAACGCACGCGGTGCCTGGCACCGTTCAGTAGCATTTGTCGATCAGGCGATCGACTTGGGCTTTGACGTTTTCTAATTTGACTGTTTCGGCCATGGTGATGCCGCCGTTGTAGCCGCTTTTGTGGAGGTCTCGGGTTTGGTCGTAGAAGCGGGTGCGGAGGCTTTTGTTGCGGATTTCTGAGCCGGGGTTGCGGGTGACAGTGCGGCGGTTAAACATGGGGTCGTTGAGGCGGGTTGCCCAAAAGCGGGCTTTGATGGCGAGGACCTTGGATTGAAGGGTGTCGACGGTTTCCTGCCAGTTATCGCAAGGTCCGCGGGAGCGGGGGGCGTCTCGGAGATCCGACAGGCCGGGGAGCATGGAGCTTTTGGGGAAAAGTTTTGCAAGGGGGGTCGGGAAGTTTTCTATTTTTGGGGCTACGACATTCCACATTTCCCCGATAGCGAACGAGTCGTCCTGCCATTCCTTTCGAACCTTCGCCATCGCGACCCCGAGGATGCGCGCTGATTCCGCGTCGATGAGGCGGGCGTGGACTTCGAGGCGTTCCTTAGAGAGGGGCATGTAGGTGCCGGTTACCAAGGCATCAACACCCAGGATGCGGCCGACTTCTTTGGCTTGTCGTTGGTCGAGGGCGCCGGTGACGCCGAGCTGCTGTTCTTCCAAAACCTTATTGAGGAGAGTTCGTTCCACGACTTCAATTCCGTCAGTGCTGGCCAAGCGGGAGACGAGCCGTTCTGCGAGGATCATGCCGCCTTGGCGGCTGCGGCCGTTGATGGGCTTAAAGGGGAGAATCGCGATCCGGATGTGAGACGTCTTTTTGGCGACCTGGGAGATCTTGTCGGAGAGCCGGTCGTAGGCATCGGCATGGGCGGAAGCAGCAAACCCCAAGATCGCAATGGCAGCGATTCCTGAGGTCCAGAGTTTCCTATTCGTCCGCCGATTAATCACCTATGCCGCTCCTTGTAGGTCGGTTTTTTATCGGTAGCCCGGCGGGCGTGACTTCGGCTCCGTGGCTTTGCGTCTCGCGGTTCTCCCGCGATTTGCTATGGACGAGTGCTTCTTGCTTCTCTAAGTCTATACCCCCGCGACCTCCGAGCGTCAATTCACAGTGGTGTAAGGGAGAGTAACACGATTGTTACTTAGACGCATTTTGTGACCTACAAAAGTCAAAAAAGGCAGTAAAATATTGCTATGCTAGCCATCACAGTGGCAAATTCAGGCAGCGAAAAAACCGTCGAATTGTTCTTTCAGGATGACATTCCTGCCTGGCGTATTACGGTCCCTCAACCAAAACGTTTTCAATCCGTGAAGAACGATATATGGTTTCAATTGTTCACTCTGCCCAATGGAACGTTGATTGGATGTTGGCTTCGGCTCTATGATGTCCCCGATCAGCCCTATTTTGTCCACCGGGTTCTTGATCTTGGCGATGAGGTTGTCCAGCAATACATGGACCGCCTCCGAATGGCTGAAAAAATTACTCTTATTTTTGAGTCTACGGGCGAAATCGACGAGGGGTTCGCCCGGGAGATAGATGTCCCCACAGCGGATCTTAACCGGGCCTTGGAAGAAGGTCTCGAGCGTGTCGAGGAGCTCGGAGAAGTGGACGAAGAAGCGGCGCTCGATGATTTTATGGAAGTTTTTAACACCGCTTTAGCCGAACGCGGTGACGTCGGAAAGGCCTGGGAAGCCGTACTTGAGCGTTTCCCTCTTAAGGCCTAACGTCTACTGTCCCTGATTTTTGTAGTTTTAGCGTTCTAACGCAGAAGAAATTTCTTCAACCGAAGGCGCCTGTTCCCGCCGGCAAGGCCCTATTGCGGCTGGGATGGGGGACTTCCCATCAGTTGGTTTTCCGTTGATTAGAACTGTGGGGGAGGGAAAATTTTTCCATTTTTTGGGCAGGTTTGGATCAGACAGTTCTAATTCCTTCCAGGAAATCGAGCTATCTGATTGGAAACTCACAATCTTGAGGTTTGCCTGTGTTTCCTTTAGGAGGGGGCAATACGCCAGATAAAGAAGATGAACCTTGGTTGGGGTCAACGAAGTGCGCTGGACTCGATGGCGTTGAGGATCGGGCAGCCTTCGACTTTCGTTTTTCCGCCAGAGCATTGATTCAGAATCGTAGAAAGCCGCCGTTCGCGTGATTTGATTTCTTTGAGTTCCGCGCGAATAGCTTCCAGGCGCAATTGGGTTTTTCGGCGAACACTCGCGCTGCCGGAATTTTTGCGCCCTCGGTAGTGGAGAAGCGTGCTGATGTCGTCGAGCGTAAACCCGAGCGATTGTGCGTTCTTAATGAAGCGGATCGTGCGGACAGCCGCTTCTTCATACAACCGATGACCGAACTCTGTCCGGGAGTTCGGCTTTACCAATCCTCTTTTGTCGTAATAGAGGATTGTTTGTAGACCCACACCCGCTTTGCGGGCCAAGGATCCGGTTCGAAGTTTGGGTGCGTTAGTCATTGTGTCCCATAATGATAAGGGATATACCTCAGTATCGATTCAAGTCAATCTTACGTCCAAACCAAATTTTTAGCATCAAATTACACATAAAAACGCAGTTGCGCAAACAATGCAGGTCTTGACAATTTCTCTCATTTCTGTTATAACAGAAATATGGGAAACTCAAATTCGAGCGACACCCTTTCTCCTGCGGCAGAACAATTCCTTGTCCATTGGGGTGAAATGGGATCTCGATGGGGCATTAATCGAACCGTCGCTGAAATCCATTCTTTGTTGTATATCACGGACCGGCCCTTGTGTGCGGAAGAAATCCAGCGAACGCTCGGTGTCGCTCGGTCAAATGTGAGCACAAGCATCCGGGAGCTTCAAGGTTGGAATTTAATTAAGACCGTTCGTACGCGAGGAGATAGGCGCTATTTTTTTGAGACCTATCGCGACCCATGGCAGCTCTTTCAAATTGTGATTGAGGAAAGAAAAAAGCGGGAATTGGATCCTTCACGCGATTTTTTACGGGCGCTTGTTGGCGAGATGGGAGGGATCAAGCGGGATGCTTTTGTGAAAAGACAGTTGACGGCCCTGCTCGAACATCTGGATACGGTGGCCGCCGCGTACGAACAATTCCGTTCAATTCCGTTGGCCTTGATGCGTCGGGTTCTGCGCATGGGCGGGCGGTTGCGAAAGGCGGTGGAGGCGTTGGGGTAGGTTTTTTTCTTAATTGATTTCTGTTATTACAGAAATATAAGAAATAGGTGAGAGTCATGAAGATTTTGAGGATGCCTGAGACGACAAAATTGCCTGAAGGGGCTGAAATCCGTAGAATAGACATCATGAAGACGTTGGACCCGGTCGAGGACTCACTCTCCCGCGTCCGGGAAGGGCTGGACCGCCGGATTGCCTCTCTCGGTTCCCGGGTTGGAGACCATCTCGCTGAATATGTCGGCCGTCCCGGAAAAATGCTCAGGGCCCGTTATGCCCTGTTGCTTGGCCGTGCCTTGGGAGTGGAGCCAAAAATCACCGAACATGTTGCCCGCGCGATTGAATTGGTTCATAACGCGTCCCTGCTGCATGATGACTGCATCGATGAAGGCCTCACGCGCCGCGGGATTCCCACCCCGAACGCACGCTTCGGAGATCGCACCGGTATCCTATTAGGAGACCTCGCGTTCACTGAAGGCATGGCCGAGGCGGTTCAAATCGATGCCGATGCCGTTCGGTCTCTGGCGAGGGCCGTGCATGAGATGACGGTGGGAGAATTGCAGGAAGAATTTCTTTGCGGAAGCCTCAATGTTTCCATCGAGGGGTATTACGGCGTGGCGGCGCGCAAAACTGGTGCGCTTTTCGGTTGGGGGGGCGAGGTTCTTTCCAAACACTCTCCCGAAAGCCACACGCTTGGAGAGCCCGCACGACTGGGCACGCTCGCCGGCATTTTGCTGCAAATTGTCGACGACATTCACGATTTTACGCTCCCCGAAGCCGTTGCGGGAAAAGCGCCCGGACAGGACCTGCATAACGGCCGTCTCACGCTTCCGGGTATTCTTGCGATGGACGACCAGGAAAGCCGCGAGGCCTTTACCGCGTTGTGGGGCGTGGCCTCCAAGGACAATACCGCCGCTCACGCGGAAGCGATGAGAATTTTTAAGAACGGCGGGCATCTCGATGCAAGCCGGACGCTCGCCAGCGGACTGCTAAACCAAATGCTCCCGATGGTGGATCGCCTTCCTAATGAGGAAGTCGCAGCGGAGCTCCGGCAGTTTATGGAACTCATGTTTAAGAGGGAGTTCTGATGAATCTGTATCAGAAGCTTGTCCGCCGCAGTTGGGAGTCGGGCGAATACAATGCCGGCCCGAGTGAAGGAAAAGAAACCTCGGCGGAGTTGGAAGGCCAAGGACTTAGAAAATTTTTGCGCTCCAAGATGGAATGGGTCGTCGAGCGCGAGGCTTATGAAGCGGGTTCCATAGGGAATTCCGCACAGGAGGATCGTTCTATGAAACTCGCACAATATGTGAAGTTCCGCGAGGAAAAATTCGGCGGCGTGTTGTTTGAGACGCGCTCCGAGAAAGTGTACACGCTGAGCCAGACTGGGTCAGCCGTGGTGAAAGAGATTTCGACCGAAGGCGGCGACGCCAAGGCCGTGATCGAGCGCCTCAAGGTTAAGTTCGACGATGCCGACGGCACGATTGAAAAAGATGCCACCGAGTTCATTAACGATCTCAAAACCAAAGGCCTGTTGGTCGACTAATGCCCGAAGCCGTCACTGAAGATCTTCAGAAAGGCTCGAGTCTCGGCAAGGTGCTCAAGAGCGAATCCTTCTCGCCCGCCGACACCGGTTCGGGTAGTCTCAGCGCGCCGCTTTACGTCGCGTGGCAGACGACTAACGAGTGCAACCTTGCGTGCCTGCATTGCATCGAAGAGTCGGGGCCGGGAAAGGCGTTTAAGGACGAACTTTCTAAAGAACAGACCTTCGATGTTCTTAAACAATTGGCGGATCTCCAGGTCCCCTATTTGTCGCTCTCGGGCGGAGAGCCGATGGTGCATCCCCATTTTTGGGAGATGCTCGAGTTCTGTTCCAAAAACGGAATGCTTGTTAAGCTCGAGACCAACGGTCACTTCTTAACGAAGGATGCCGCGAAGCGTCTTAAGGATCTTAACGTGAAGGCGGTCCAGGTTTCCATGGACGGCGGTTCACGCGAGACCTTCAATAAGATTCGAATTCACGGTGATTTCGACATTATGAAGGAAGGCATCGCGAATTTAGGGGAAGCGGGTGTCGGCATTGAGATCAACTACTCGCCGACAAAGTTCAATACACACGAAATCGGTATGGCCGTCGATCTTGCCCACGAGATGGGGGCTTATTCGTTCTACACAGGCCGCACGATGTATACCGGCAATGCCGTGAAGACCTGGCATTTGCTCGTGCCCACTCCTGAGCAGTACGAACAGTACTTCAAGACCCTCCACGAGAAGACCAAGGAATATGAAGGCCGCATGCGCGTCTATTTCCACGAAATGGGTCTGCTCGAGGAGCTCCGCTACCGGATTAAAAATCCCGCGGCGCTGTTTATTGTTCTGCCTAACGGTCTCGTGAAGCTGATCAACGCATTGCCGTTTACCTGCGGCGATCTACGCAAGGATTCCGTGACGAAGATTTGGGGGAATTTCCAAAAAGCCTGGAAACGCCCCGAAGTAGCGAAGTTTATTGACGACATGGCGACCAATGATAAGCTCACGGCTCAACTGCACAATTGGGTTGATCTTTCATGATGAATGCCGTCGTCGCTGATCCTCCGCATTACACGAAACCGGATAGCGCGCCGCTGCGCCTTCTGAAAATCTTCAGTGTTGTTCGTTATCGTTTCTTCCTGTATGCCGGGCTTCTTCCCTATCTCTTAGGGGCCGCCTGGGCATTTGCGATGGAGGAGACATTTCACGCGAATATTTTCTGGACCGGATTTTTCGGTATTTTCTTATCGGTGGTCGGCGTCGAGGCTTTTAACGAATATTTCGATTCGCGGATGGGGACGGATCGGGTTTTTAATCCGGAAGAAGAAGATCCAATCCCTGATTGGGTTCTTTGGCTCGGAATAGCAGCCTTTGCCGCAGCCGCTTCAATGGGTCTTTACCTGGCCAAAGACGGCGGGTGGCCGATTATCATGTACACGCTCCTCGGCGGTATGGCGGCGGTTTTTTATGTCGGCCCTCCGATTCGCTGGGTGTATCGCGGTTTGGGTGAGTTGATGATCGCACTTTCGTATGGCCCTTGGATGACGCTGGGCAGTCTGCATCTCCAGACCCATGAGTTTTCAACCGGTGCGTTGTTGGCATCCTTGGTCCCCGGGTTTTTGATCATGGGCTTGGCGGTAGTGAATGCGATTCCGGATTTTTATCAGGACCGCTTGGTCGGCAAGCGCAATATCTGCGTGCGTGTCGGCCGCAAGAATGCTGTGTGGGTGTATCTTGGATTTGGCGCGCTGGGATTATTTACTCCCGTCGCCGGAGCGGCGCTCGGGTATTTCCCTTTGACGACGCTCGCGGCCCTCGCGGCGGTTCCGCTGTTGATCCTTTCTGGCAAAGAAGCTGTGAATACCTACGACACGCCGCGTGCATTTATCCCGGCGGTGCGCTACATCGTTGTGTGTTATATCGTCGGAACCACCGCCTTTACGGGTGGTTTGATGCTGCACCATTGGATTCGGTAGTGCGAAAAATAGACGCCCTCTCCGCGCCGCTTTTTGTCAGCTGGCAGTTGACGCGGGACTGCAATCTCGCGTGTCTGCATTGTTGCACGGATTCGGCTCCAGGCAAACGTCTTTCCGGCGAATTCAACGCTGACGAGGCAATAAAATTCGCCAGCCAACTCGTTGAAGCCGAAGTTCCTTACGTCATGATCGCCGGCGGCGAACCGATGATTGTCAGTTGGTTTTGGGATGTGCTCGAAGTGCTCGGCCGTGGGGGCGTCCAACTCAAGATTGAATCCAACGGGCATCTCATGACTCCTGACGCGGCCCGGCGTCTTGTGAAATATCCGATACGCTCGATTCAGATCAGCTTGGACGGGGCCACGGAGGCGGTGTACGCCAAACAACGTGTTTTGGGAACTCTGGAAAAGGCCGTCGCCGGATGCCGTGCTGTGACGGATGCGGGATTACCGCTCGAAGTCACCTTTGCTCCAACCGCCATCAATATTCACGAAGTTGAAGCCGTCGCGGCCCTCGCCCGTGACGTCGGAGCTTTTCGCTTTAATACGGGAAGATTGATGCGCATCGGCACCGCCGCGAAGCTTTGGGACCGTCTGGAGCCCTCCGCCGAGCAATACGCTGAATTTCAGAACACGGTTGAGACTTTAAACGGATTTTATAAGGAAAAGATGGAACTTTGCTATCTTCCTTGGAGCATCGAGGATGGATTGAAGGATGGTCTTTCCTCTCCGCCTGCGACATTGCAGGTTTTGCCGGATGGGCGCGTGAAGGTGGCCGCGCCTTTGCCGTACGTTTGTTCTGATTTGAAGGTTCGAAGTCTCGCGGAGGCTTGGGACGACTACCGGAAGGCCTGGGACCTTCCGGAATTTAAGGCTGCTGCCGCGCGTGTCTTGGATGACACGTCTCTGTTGGCGGAATCAAACGATTGGAAAAATCTGGTTGGCTGCGATCTCCTCGTGGTTGACTAACGAAGCAGTAAGGAGACAACACGTGGAAAAGAAGACCACTGATGAGAAGCGGGCTTGGACAAAGCCGTGCATGGAAGAAGTTTCCGAGCGCGTAATGGCCCAGCCGTACATCCGCTTCACCTAAGTAAAAACTGGAAGGGGGTGCTTCGGTACCCCCTTCCTTTATTATTTTATGAGCGATAATAAACCAGGCGACGGCGCGTCCGTCGCCGATTATAGTTCCCCTTTATTTCTAGCCTGGCAGCTAACCAATCGCTGCGAGGCCACCTGTCTGACCTGCTGTGAAGATTCCGGCCCGGATAAGGGATGGAAGGACGAGATGTCCGAAGAACAGGCGCTAAAATTTGCTCACGATGTAGTGGCTGCCGGCATCCCGTACGCGGCATTTGGCGGAGGGGAACCTCTCGCGGTCCCGCACTTCTGGAAGATCGCCGAAATTTTCGATAAAGGCGGCGTCGGCCTGAAGCTTGAGACGACCGGCCTTCCCATTACCGAAGAGAAGGCGGATTACCTGAAAAGCATCAACACGAACTGCATTCAGATTTCAATGGATGGCGCCACGAAGGAAATCTTCGACCGGGTCCGTCCCGGCGGTCGTTACGATGACGTTGTTGCTGTTTTGAAGCGCCTTGGAAAGCGGGACCTGCAGCCGGAGTGGGTGTTTGTTCCTAATAAGTTGAATATCGGGGAGATTGTTAAGGCGTATGAAATGGCGGCTGATTTGGGATGCCGCACCTTCATCACGGGACCGGTGATGCGTTTAGGCAGAGCGGCGCAAGCCTGGGCGTCGTTGGGTCTGCCGAAGGATGTTTGGGAAAAGGCTGCCGACGCCTTGCGTGAGCGCGCCGCCAAAATGGGTGAGCCGGTGAAGCTTTCCATTTATCCCTGGGACATCCTCACCGAAATGACGACGCGCCTCGATAGTCCCCAAGCGATGGTGTTGGTGGTGCCCAACGGCCGTGCCAAGCTGCTGAACGCGCTTCCGTTTGCCCCTGCGTCGGTGATTGAACACTCGATCGAAGAGTGCTGGACGCGGTATCTGGACGCGTGGAAGTCCGAGGAAGTAAAAGATTTTATCACGACCTGTCAGGTTAAGAAGGAACTGCTGCTGCACGCCAACGAAACCTGGTGGCCGGGTGAGTGGGCAAAACGGAAGGCTGCCGCGCAGTGAGGCGGTTGCTCCCGTTTCTCCTAGTAATTTCCGGATGTTCGCCGATTAGGGTCAAGGGGGATCCCTCCTTCCTGAAGATGCAGCGGCTTGCCGTGGTTGCGGTCACCCCGGGACCCGACGCGACTTGCAAAAAACTTGCCGAATCGGCGTACAGCAATATCGAACAGGGTTTTATGGACGCGGGATTTCGCCTCGCGCCGCGTTCGCAGATTCAGGGCGCGCTTGAGCAATACGGAGTTAAGATTTCCACGAACATCAATGCCAAGCAGGCGGACCGCTTGGGGAAGATGCTCGGCGTGCAGGGAATTGTGATTCCGAGCTGYGWACGGAAGGGAMATGTCGATTGGCGGCTCACGATTCTTTCCGCTCAATCGGGTAAAATAGTCGTCAACTCAACACTGTTCGGCAGTTGGCCGGACTCCAATGCCGGCGTTCAGCGTTGGGTTGAAAAAATTAAAAAAGAACTTCGATGAAATATTTCCTTCCTTTCCTGTTGCTGCTCAGTGCCTGCGCTTCGGAGCATTCCGTGCATTCGTATCGCACGGGCCCTCGCTTGCGGAGACCGGTCCCTCCCATGGTGACGGTCGGTGACCGGGTGATGCGCATGAAGATCCGTTCCAAGTATGCCTTGGACGCCATCGTTGATAAAGACGAGGTCGGCGTTTCCGCGAGCGCGGGAACGGTTACCTTGTACGGCATCGTGTCCTCCCGGGACGCCAAGCGGCGCGCCATCGAAATAGCACGGGAAACCAAGGGTGTGCGTTTCGTTAACGCTGATATCAAGGTCCTGCGCAGAAAAGAAAGGCCGGTCCCCCGTCGCCGTTATCGCTGATATTTGCTGAAACCTTGTCTCAGGCTCTGCCGCTGTTCCCTCCCATTTGCAGGATAACCGACTCTAAATTATCGCCTCGATCCGCTGATGTTTCAAATGAAGTGCCCGCGAAGTGCGCTGTGCACGCCGGACAGCAGGCTTCGCGGATGACCATTGAGGGATAATCAATTTCCATCGGCATCGTGGTCCCTAGGCGTCGACGGGCCTCCGCCCAAAACATAGCAGCCGTCTTAATGCGCCATGCATCGACCGCCATTTTTTCGAGATCAAGCGTGAGTCCGTCGATAAGCAAGTCGTATAGCGATCCACGGATACGAGCGAGTTTTTTCCCTTCGAACGGACGTTCCTGAAAGAGCTCTTTGAGGTTATCTGTGAGTGGTTCTGTATTTCCAAGCCGGCCCTTAACCCGCGCCTCGATATCCTTCCACATTCGTTCGTATGATTTTTTCATGGTGGGTACCTCCCCTACTTACTATTCGTTTGAGGGGGGTAAAAAGTTCCCTTTAAAAAAATTTATCCCGGGATAAATTATTTGAGGGAACTTTTTTCGGGGGTCATACGTACTAAGGGAACGAGGGTGATATGGTGTTTTTTAAGGGAAGCGATGACGAATTGATCACGGCGCTAGATAGTGCCATCCAGAGTGAACGGAAAAATTCCGCTCGGGTGATAGCCTTGCTCGCCGAGGTGAACGCCCGTCGGGCGCATGAGCCCCGAGGTTTTTCAAGCTTGTTCGCGATGTGTGTTCAAAAGTTCGGATATTCGGAAGGGGCGGCGCTGCGCAGGATTTATGCGGCGAAAGCGGTGCAGGAGTATCCCGTGCTGTTGAGCTTGTTAAGCAAGGGGAAAATTTCACTTGCCGTCATCGGTTTGATCCGCACGCATCTGTGCCGCGAGAATTTTGATCAGTTAATCGACCAAACGTCCGGAAAAACGACGCGAGAGGTCCAGCGAATCGTCGCGTCGCTGGACCCAAGGCCTGAAGTGCGCGAGAGGAGCCGCTTCTTGGGGAGACCGCCGAAGCGCGCTTTACCGGAGAGCGCTTCGAATTTGGAGTCTTTGTTGCCAGGAAGTCAATCAGTTCCGCTGGAGGGGAGTCGAGTCCGCGCATCCGCTGCTAAAACCTCGGACACCCAGCAAAGAGGGGCTGAGCCATCACTGGTTCATTTTTCTTTTACGGGGACGGAATCGTTAGCCGCTCGCATTGATCGTGCCAAGCAGTTGCTGCGTCATCGATTTCCACGGGGCACACTGGAAGAGATATTTGACGCCTCGATTGAGTCGTTGTTGGATCGTTGTGATCCCAGCCGCAGGATCGCTCGAAAAGCATTGCGTCCCGCGCCGAAGAAATTTGTTCGGCCGGAGCGGGATAAACGATCAAGGCACATCCCTCAAGCGGTCAAGGAAGAGGTGTGGCTGCGCGATGGCGGGCAATGCGCCTTTGTCCCTGCTGAGGGGGATCGGTGCACGGCCCGCTCCTGGCTTGAGTACGACCATATAATTCCGTGGGCGGTGGGGGGAAAATCCGATGATGCGGGCAATATACGTCTATTGTGCCGCAATCATAATCAAATGCGGGTGCGCGGTGTCGTGCTTACGTGAGGCAAAGGACTGCAGTTTGGATATTTTGGAAACGACGCGATCTTAGAGGGTCGGAAGCAATGCGAGACCCCGCTTTCGCAGCACGATAAAGCGAGCCACTACTAAATGATGCAGCATGTCGTGAATCTCGGGGTCCTGGAGAACCCGCTCCGGGGCGACTACGAATTTGGCGATGAGTGCAAAGGGCATTGGATGTCTCCTGATTCTATCCTAGCCTGCAAATGCGAATTCCTTGTTGCGCTATTACGAAGCAGGGGTAAATAAATAAACCCTTTGCCTGCAAGGAATTCTCAAGACGACTCATGATTCGTCTTAATGCACTTATTTTACAACAGCTTTTCGCTTCAAGAAAACTTTCATCGACCTCTCATCGAAGTCGCGCTATTGTGGAAGCATGATGATCGAACTCCCTCTTGTAAGCCGTTTTCCGAGTAATACGCATAGCCGCGCTTTGTCACTGGTCGGCAATGCAATGTACGCAACCATCCCGCCCTTTCTAGTCGCGGTGCTGCCCGCGCTCGCCTTGAAGGTCACTCTAGAGTTGTACGGGGTAAACCCGGGTGCCACCGCTCCCCCAAGACCCGCGATCCTTGAGCATCTTCTGCCGCCGAGGGATCTCAACAACCTAGGCCTTTGGGGTCGATAACGCTGGGCCTTTAGGTACCCTACCTTACCTACCTCTAAAATGTACCCTTTGGACCTGCCTGATGGCAGGTCTTTAGGCCTAGGCATGGAGGTGGTCAATGAAAGCATCGTTTGCAGTTGTTTTTTCCGGACTATTGGGTTTGGGTTCTGTTTTTCCTATGGGCGCCTCTGCTTTCCAAGGCCCCGCGCAGGTGATGAAAACCGTTCGAAGTAATCCCGCAGCAAATTTAACAATCAAACATCCCACGCCGGTTTTTAATGCGCAAGGGTTGGATGTTTCAATCGGGATCGGCATAGACGGTTTTTGGCGCTGGGGCTCGGTTCGAGCCGCCGCCAGTGACGTAGAGCGAAAGGCGCGTCGGCTTTACCGGGACGCTCGCGCGACGGAGCATCACGGAGATGTCTGGGAGAGACGGGCGCTTCGGGATCTTCGTGAGCTGGAATGGGCCGCTGAGCATTTTTATCGGCAGGTTTCCCGGTATCGCAATGGTGCGCATCACACGCGTCACGATTACCAACGCCTCGTACGGGCGCATCGCGACGCGGGCTCCAGCCTTCGCCGGGCGCACGCGTTTAACCGGGTTCTAAACGATTATCGACGGCTGGATCATTCGATGCGGCAGTTGCGCATGGCGTATCGGTTCTCGCCGCCGAGGAAGCACCCGCGGCATCCGCACCCGCGTCCGCCGCATACCGCCCCGCATCATCCTCGCCACCCGGGTGGAGGACATGATCGCGGACGGCATCGTCGCGGTGGACACAATCGAGGTGGGCACGGTCGCCATCACTAAAAACAACCCTCAATGAGGAAGTCCGCCCGGTTTGATCCGGGCGGGCTTTTTTCTGCCTGGTTGTTTGTTGAGCCCCGGTCTACGATTAGCGCACTGGTCTTTGTAGAATACCGTTGTGAATTGTCCGAAGTGCGGTGTTGAGAATCCAGACCGGGCGGAGCAATGCTCGGGCTGTGATATCTTCTTTATTCAGTGGCTGATCGCGCAGCATAAACGCGATTCCAAGAAAATAAAAAAACAGGAGGCCATGCCTAAGCGGCGGCCGGCTTGGTTGATTTACAGCGCCATCGGTTCGGCGATGGTTATTGGGATCATTGCGGGCATGCAGGCCGGGCGCAGCAGTGTCGACCGTACCCCGAATGCTGAGGAAGCAGCTTTCAAAAAAGCAGCCACGGTATCGCTGGTTGATATTCTTTCCGATTCCGCCCGCCGGGGGTATGCATTCGGCGTTACGATCAATGAACGTGATTTACACGGATTCATGCTTCAGGGTATGGATTCATTTAGCATCGGCAACCTTCGCACCGAAGCGCGTATGGCCGGCGAGGGACCCCCGCTTGAGATCATCTCGTATTCGAAATATAAAGAATTCAAACGAACCCCGTATCGCTGCGTTCTGGAAGGAGAGCTCCGCTATTACACCTATCTAGGAAAGGAACATGCGAAGGCAAGTGAATGCTGGGCGATGAGCACGGAGAGTCGTCTCAAAAATAAACAGAAGGTCCTCTATTACATATGGGAGCGCCTTCAGTGGGTGAAGTCCAAGCAGCAGTGGGGACTTTTTGATCCTGCACAGGAACGACGTTTCTACGAGGCGTATATTAATCGGCACTATAGTTCCGAGGCGGAATATCTCGATATCATTGAGTCCAATCTAAGGTTCCAGAAGGCGGGCGAGGACAAGACTTTAAAGCGCACCGCGTTGGCCGCCGCGTATCGAACACGTGTGCGCCGCGCGGGGGCGTTGTATCGGCTGGAGCACCTTTGATTAGCGACGGTGTGGCGGTTGTTTGCCTGTTGTGGGGAACGATCCAGGGCTATCGCCATGGCCTGGTGAGCGCGCTTGTATCATTCGTTTCCTTGGTCGGGGGCTATGGCGCGGCGTGGGCGTTTTCCCGTCCCGTCGGTGTTATTTTGCAGCGGCGGTTTGAATTTCCGGATTTGTTGATTGCCCCGTTGGGTGGGCTGATGGTGTTCATGCTTGTGGGTTTGTCGGTTCGCATCCTGGGATACATCCTCGAGAAGATTTTGGAGAAGATTTTCGGAGAATTGGCGGGCCGAAAGCTATTTAAGTTCGGCGGTGCCGTGGCGGGATTGGCACGCGGGGGAATGTTCGCGGTCTTTTTTGTGTCGCTTGTTTTGGCCGGACGTTCCGTGTATGAGGAAATCAGTTTTGAGGATCCGCCGGATCCTTCCCTCAGCGAACAAGTTGCTTTGTTATTCATGGAGAAGCTCAAGTGAACGCATTTATGATATTTTCCGGGATCGCCGCGGCGGCCCACGTTGGATTTTTTATTCTGGAAACCGTGATTTGGGGATCCCCCAAGGCGAATGCGATTTTTCAGGTATCGCCGGCGGACGCGGAAACGATGGCTCTCTTCGCGCGGAATCAGGGTTTTTATAATTTGTTTCTCGCGATCGGGGTGCCTGTCGGTTGGATTTTAGGCAAACCGGCCGTTGTTGTTTTCGCGTGCGCGGTGATGTTGGGCGCGGCGATTGTGTTGTTTGCATTGTCGCCTGGGATGCTGCGAGGCGCTTTGATTCAGGGCTTGCCGCCCGTGTTGGCTTTGGCCGCTTGGAGGTTTAATCGATGAAGTTGATAGGACTATTATTGCTGCTGGCATCCGCCGGCAACGCGTACGAACGCACGGTACCGAACTCCGTCGCGAAAGAAGCGCGCGAGGTTCTCGAGAAATTGATCGCGATTGATACGACCAATCCTCCCGGCAACGAATTAGCTGTCGCGAAATTTGTGGAGCCCTTGCTCAAGGACGTGGGATTTGAAACCCGCGTGTTTGAAAGCGCTCCGGGGCGGGGCAATTTATGGGCACGGCTTAAGGGGACCGGAAAGAAAAAGACTCTCTTGATCACAATGCACACCGATGTGGTCGGGGCCCCCAAAGAGAAGTGGGACACGGATCCGTTTGTTGCGACCGAGAAGCAGGGGTATCTGTACGGGCGCGGCGCGATCGATGATAAGGGAATGGGTGCGGTTGCAATCGCGGTTGTGCGTCATCTCGCTAAAAGCGGTCAGGCGTTGGATCGCGACCTCATTCTGTTCTTCGGTGCCGATGAAGAGGCCGGTTCCCAGTTCGGCATGGCCTGGATGTTGAAGCACCATCCCGAATTAATGAAGGCGGAGGTCGTTCTCAATGAGGGGGGCGGCATCGGGCTTGAGGACGGTCGAGTGAGTCAGGCCGCCATTCAGTTGTACGAGAAGCTGTACATGAACGTGACTGTGTCCGCCGATGGAGACTCGGGACATAGTTCGATTCCTTCTCAAAACAATGCGGTGGTCCGTGTGGCGCGGGCGGTCGCAAATATCGGCAACTATCGGTTTCCGGTGAAACTCAATACGGTGACGCGTGCGTATTTCGACGGCCTCGCAAAATCAAAAAATCACCCGCTGCGAAAAGTGTTTTCCGGTCTCGTCGGAAAAAATCAGAAGAAGAAAGCCAAGGCGATCGAGGTTCTTGTGGATATTCCTTTCTACAACGCTTCGCTTCGCACCACCTGTACTCCGACGGTGTTTAAAGCGGGTTTTCGTTCCAATGCTATTGCCGGCAGTGCTGAGGCGATCGTGAACTGTCGTGTGCTTCCCGATGAAACCCGGGCGCAAGTGCTTGGCCGCCTGCGCAAAGCGGTGGATGATCCGCAGATCAAATTGGACGCACCGACCTTGGGCAAACCGTATCAATCCCCGTTTAAGGATCCGTTTTTTGACGCGGCTGCGGCCGTGTTTTCGGAAATGGCTCCCGGAGCCGCCGCCGTCCCGTATATGTCCGCGGGCGCCACCGATTCCAGAAAACTGCGGGAGATGGGATACAAGGCTTATGGACTTGTGCCGATGCCGATCTCCGCAGACGATAAATCCCGCATGCATGGCGACAACGAACGCGTCAAAATCGAGAGCATCGATTTCGGCGTTGAGTTTCTGCACCGGTTGATCGTCCGCTACGCGGGAGCACGCTAGCGGACCTGGCCTGCCAGGGCCCGGCGAAAGACCCAAATACGCCTGAGCCATCCGCCTCAGAGAATGGGCCCGTTCGCCCCCCGCATAAGTCTGTGTTTTCATTGATAATTCCAATATGAGGTGGATCGCCTCCTTATTAGCCGTAAGTCTTGCGACCCAGCCCGCTTTTGCCGGGGGGCGGGTCGTCGCTGTTAAATCCGTAGGGAACGGGTCCATTCAAGGTCCGGTTGCCGGCGCCCTTCAAAACCCCCTCGGGAATGCGTCTCTGCAGTTAACCGCCCCAGGCCTCGGGCTATCCAATTCTCTCCCCATACTTTCACCGGGCATTGCGCTGCCCCGCACAGTGCTTCCTGTTGTAGCGGCCGCACCCATAACGGTGAATGCCGCCGATGCTCCGCGAAAGGGAAAAGCTGGCGCTCCGCGCGAGGTTCTCCGTAAGAAATTAACGGCAATCGGTCGTGCGGTGCAAGAGGCCGGCAAGGACAATGAAGACGCGCCCGCTGAGCAACAGGCGGATGCCGCCCGACAGCAATTTGATGCGCTGGGAGGGGTTGCCGCTGAAGAAGAGTCCTTTGGACAATTGGTCGACCAAACCTTTATCGATTTAGAGGCCGGACGATTGGCGCCGGAAGGTTCGTTCGGAGCCTCGGAGATACTGCGCAACGACATGCCTCGCATCGGCAAGGCGCTGCAAGCGACGGTGAAGCGTGAGGGTGAAGCGATCGTGCGCGGTGTTGAGGATGCCGTCGCAACCGTTTTTTCGGGCGAAACAATCCGTGTCGTTTCCCGCGGGTCCTCCGCGCGGGCGACCTACGAAGATAAATTCCCCGATCACGATCTGATGGTTGAATTGCCCAGTGGTTGGACCCGGGCCCGGGTCAAGGAGGAAATGACCGCTCGAACGCCCGCAATCCGGGAAGCGCTCGAGCGTTCGTTGCTGGCGTCCACCGCGTTGCTCGGGTATTCAGGCCTTCGGGTAAGTGTCGGCGGTAAAATTCAATTGAGTGATCCCGCAACCCGGTCCGTTGATGAAGGCGTCTACATGCTGCCCGTTCAGGTTTTTGACGCCAATCACCAGCCTGTGCTCGACATCGATGTCACGTTTACCAACCGCCGAAAATACACCAACGATTATCCGGGCTATTTCGCCGACCAACTCAGGCATGTTTCCCAGATCGGCGGGCAGGAAGCGGTCGGGACGGTGCTATCTTCGATCCGTTTGGCGAAGGGTTTCTTTAAGCAGGTTGTCGGGGCGTATAAGGTTTGGCGCGGCGGGCCGAGCGGTGTCGGTGTCGAGCAGATGATCATGCAGTCCGGCGTCGTAGACAATGCCGACAAAGGCCGAACGATTCGCGAAATCGGCGATTTTGACAAGTTCATCGATCGCATTCACGCGGCGGCATTCACCGAGTCGGGTTTGGCACGCACCCCGGCGGAGGCGAAGGCCGAGTGGGTGGTCTACAACCCGTTTAGAGCTCCCGCAAATTTTGTGGAACACATCAGCGACCGGGCATGGCGGCGTCTTGCGACGGCGGCGCGCGCATACCGAAATGCCAAGGGAATGGGGCGGCCGACTTCTTTTGCAGAATTGGCTCAGGCGCGCCGGACCCCGATCGTGATGAAGGCGGAAGCCGAAATTCCGGTTCGAAAGACCGTGGCATTAACCTTGGAGTTCTCAACCCGTATGGATCGACGGGCGGTGGATCGTGCTCTGCGGGATACGGCTCGCGATATGGATGCGGGAGGCGATCAAGTTCTTGATATCCAGGCGTTGAATGTCGGCCCCCGCGCGCAGGGAAATCGGGAGTATCGCGTGAATTTGCTGGTCGCTTCAGAGGCCTCGGTTGAGGAGATCTCGGACCGTCTCAAAGGCGCGTTCCACATCGTCGATGTCACCGCCGAGGAAACAAAGGAACAATCCCGGGAAATTATTCTTTTCCTGCGACAGCACATTCGTGTGAAGTCGCATAGAGAACGCCTGCAGCTCGATAAAAATATTCGCCGGCTGGGAAAACGACTACGGGGCCGCGCGCGTGTGCGTTTAGCGCCGCGCTCGATCGCCTCGCAGGAACCGGTAGTCCGCTTAACCCTTGAGACCGGTGCCGATGCTGTCTCCATCGCTGAAGACGCCGAAGAATTTTTTAAGCAGCGAGGGGGAACCGGTATCGTCGCGGTCTCGCTGCCCAAGAGTCGTGACGCCGAAGCGCCCCCTGCGGCTGTCGAGGACGGGGCTCCGGGCGCCATGACGCTCGAGATGCTCGAGAACTTTACCGAAGAGGGCGCCGCACGGCCGGGCGAACGCGGCGACGCGTATCTCTATGCACAAGGCGCGAAGGTGTTGGCGCCGGGGCTTGAGGCTTCGTGGCAAGGCCGGACGGCCGGAAGCAGGAGCGGCAAACCGGAGCGCACCGAGCGATTATTGCTTCGGCGTCAGGGCGGCCGGACCCAGGTACTTCTTCCGAGCGTACGGGACAATGGCCGCCCCTTCACCCAATTTGTCACCGTTCCGGATTATCTCGCCAACGGCATCGTTACCGATACACTCGTGGAAGTAGGCTTTCGAGGGCGCAATATCGTATCGGTCGAGTCCATTGGAGCCTATCCGATGGATGTGATGATCGGACGCGTGGTCCGTCAAGATGGGCAGCTTAAAATTGAAGCGCTCCTGAAGGAAGAGGGGAAGGCGAAGGCGCTGTATCCGCGCATGCCGTTGACTGGAGAGGTCGCTTATAAAGAAGGCGATCTCATTCAGGTCTTTGTGAAGCCGCAGGATCGGGGATTTGAGGCCGAGGTTTTAATGAATCTCGGATCGACGTTGACGCCCGAAATCGCCGCGCGTGAAATTGCGCTGCGCCACGGCGCTCGCGGCTACTTCGATGAAGACGTCATCCGCCAGGCCGAAGAGGTCGGACGGATGCAGGATCCTTCGGCCGATTTTAAGGCCGTTGCCGCGAAAATGGCGGTAGACGCTCCCGATTTCAAAATCAGCAACATGACGGACAAACCCTTTGTGACCATCGACCCGGTCGGCGCCGGTGATCTCGACGACGCGTATTACGTTGAGAGGCATCAGGACGGCAGTTACACCTGGTACCTCGCTACCGCCGATGTCGGGCATTACGTTACGCCGGGAACCCCTGCGTTTCGCGCGGCGGCGTTGATTGGCAACACGTTTTATTCGGTCGATAAAAACGGCGTTGGGGAATATCCGATGAACCATCCGGTGGTTTCCAAATACGTCTCGAGCCTGCTCGCGGGTAAAGAAAGCCTCGCGATGATCACAAAAATGGAATTTTCTCAAGACGGCACCTTCCTCGAAGATCAAAGCGAGGTGTCGTTCGGTTTGGTTAATGTTCAAGGGCGCTACACCTACGACCAGGTTGTGCAGTTGTGGAAGGGGAATCAGGATCACGGCATCACGCATTTGAAGCAGGTCGAATTGGCGCGTGAGTTGGCGCGCAAACTCGACGCCAAGGATGCGATTCGCGGAAAACTCGATCTGCAATTCGAGGAGGTGGCCCATCGCCGCAACGCCGACGGTTCCTGGACGACGGAGGTGGTTGAAGAGGATCCCCTCGCCTCGGAGTCGCACAAGCTCATCGAAGAACTAAAGGTATACGGCAATCGCGGCATCGCGGGCATTCTTGAAAAAATCAGCAGCGAATTTGGGATTCCCCATATCAGCCGCGTGCATCCCGAGCCCAACAAATTTAAGAATAAGATGCTGCGCAAAGAACTTTCCCGTTTGGGAATTCCATGGCCGAAAAACGAAGAGCTTTGGGATTTCCTTAAACGCATTAACAATCGCGAGGATTTAACGCCCGAGGGCCGCGAGACCGCTCAGATTCTCGCGCTGCGCACACGCAGTTCTGCGCAGTATGGCGTGGAAGACGGTGAGGGGCACGAGGGTTTGGCGCTGGAGGCCGGCCAATACGATCATCCGTCCGCGCCGATCCGCCGGTTTGCGGATATGTACAACCGGGCGTTGTTGGAGGAGTATCTCTCCGGGGGCAATCCGCGTGATATTTTTGAAGCGGTAGAGACCGATCTTCGAACGCTTGGGTTTAAGGATCTTAAGGAATACATGCAGCATCTCAACGGCCGCGAGAAGGCCTCGAAATCGATGGACCGTGAGATGGATAATTTCATGTCGTTTTATGAATTGGCCAAGCCCGAACACCACGGAAAGACGTTTAAGGGATATGTGAAGGTTGCCATCGAAGGCAAATTCTCAATGGCCGTGATTCAGTTGACTGATATTCCGGTGTCGTTTACGTTGACGGGAGATGAGGCGCAGGGGTATCGGGTCATGGACGGCGTTTCGGTGTTGGTGAAGGGCGCTGACCCGAAGAATATGAAGGTGGATGCCAGGATCACGCGGGACGGCAAAAGGCTGGTGCTTCTCAAGTCCAGGTAGCCAAAAGTCCCAAATTTCAATAGGTCTTTTGACCCCATTCTCATGATATAATGGGGCGCTATGAGGTGGTGCAGAGCGCGCAGCGTATGGCTGTGGTCCGCATTGGCGGCCACTCTTTGCTGTTCCCATAACGCCGTCGCCCAAGTTTCTATAGAAGCGGTCCGATCCCGGGCCGCTTTTTCTTTGTCTGGTTCACGCTACATGCCGGTCCCTGTTATGGGGCCGACCGCCGGCTTGCGATCGGCCCGGCTGCTTATTGAAGTGCATGAAGCGGCCAAACGCGGGCATCAGCCTCTGGATTACCGAACGGCGCGGAAAATGATGTATTCCCGTACCGACAATGTCATGCTCAACGGGCGTCGCGGAGTGTGGACCGCGTATTCGGAAATATTTGTTCCGGGTACCTCCGATTCCGGCAGCGCCTACAAAGAAAACGGGGACCAAAACGGGGACGGCTTCGTCGATTCCAAAGGCATCAACGCCGAACATACCTGGCCGCAGTCGTTTTTCAAAAAACGCGGTCCCATGCGGTCTGATTTACATCACCTCATGCCGACCTTTATGCACGTAAACAGCATGCGGGGGAGACTGCCGTTCGGTCCGGTCAGCAATAACAGCGTCAATTACGGGACGCGTTCCGGCGCTCGAAGGGGCGGCGGGAGTTTTGAACCTCCGGATTCGGCCAAGGGCCGGGTCGCCCGTTCGATGCTCTATTTCTTCACACGGTATTTGGGAACCAATATCCTGCCGCGGGATTTCGTCCAGTCGTTCTGGAATTCCCGCATCGAACTTTTTCTCGCCTGGAATCGGGCGTACCCGCCTTCGGCGTTTGAACGCTGGCGCAACAGCCAGGTGGCGGCGGTGCAGGGTAATCGCAATCCGTTTATCGACAACCCGTCTCTGGCGGACGCGATCGGGTCGGATGCCTTTCGTTTAAGCGCGCGTTTCTCGACCTACGCGAAGTCCGAGATTCACCCGATCCGTTAACTCTCTACACCGGGTGGTATTGGCAGCCGTTAAAGGCCGCGAAGCGCTCAAGCGCTTTAGGCAGCGCCGCCCGCGCCACCGCAGGCGCGCCTTTTTCCCAATGCAGCGATTGAACCAGCAGCTGTTTTGATTTGCGGTCGGCCTTCGGGTCGAGTCTGCCGACGAATCGGTCCCCCCAAAGAATCGGAAGGCAGAAGTAGCCGTAATTGCGTTTTGGCTTGGGAACGTAGCATTCAATCTGATAGTCGAAGCCGAAGAGTTCTTTGAGCCGCCGCCGTTGGATGACCGCGTTGTCAAAGGGGGAGAGAAGAGAGAGGCGCGGCGCGGCGGGTTTAGGCGGGCGTTTTTTGAAGAAATATTTCCCCGGCAGGGAATGAATGCGGCCCTCGCGAATGTCTCCGGATTCGATTAATGCGGGCAGGGCCTTCTTGATCGCGGCGCGTGCCATGGGGCGCTGGAGGTACCCGAGTTCACGTTCGTTGACGATGCCGTGTGCGCGGATCGTGCGGCCGACAAGGAATTCTCCAAACTCCTGTTCGGTCGGCATCGACGCGTCAACTGTCGCAGGCAAAACGCGTTCAGCGAGGTCGTAGACCTTCTGAAAGCCCTCGCGGCGCGCGATCATGAGTTTTCCATCCTGAAATAATTGTTCAAGGGCCTGTTTGGCCGGCTTCCAGCCCCACCAGGGTCCTGATTTTTTGGGAGTTTCGAAATCCGAAGACTTCAGCGGTCCTTCCGCTTTAATGCGGTCGAAAACAAAACGCATGATCTTCTTGTCTTTTTTGAACCAATGGGCTTCTCCGGCTGCGAGCGCCTTTTTACGCGGGAGGGAGAAACGAAAGTCCTCGATGGGCAAATAGGCCGCCGCATGCCACCAGTATTCGAAAATCTTTTTGGATCGAACGAGTTGTTCCAGGTCGCCGGGTGTGTACCCGGGGGTGCGGGTCCAGACTGTGTGATGGTGGGCGCGTTCGATGACCGAGATCGTGTCTATTTGCACATACCCCAGCTTGCGAACAGTCGCCAGTGCGCTGTTGGCTGCGCCTAGAAAGAGACCTTGAGGCGAAAGAGCCATCCGGCGCGCTTCGTTTAGGGATATCAAATCGGGTTTCATGAGAACATTTCCCTCCCGGGGGAATGGAAATTATCCTGACTTTATATATATCTTTTTTTCAGCTTCTTGACGAATAGATATCTATATGATATCATATCAATATCTTAGAACCAAGGAGAGTGGACTATGACGCAGGAAAGGGTAGTTACGACGTTCAGCGGATGGATGATGCTGCCCATCACCCTCGGGATGGGTTTGTTGGGGCCAGGTCTCGTGTGGTTGTTTATCCTTGGGGGCGGTCGGCCGGTGATCGCCGGCGTAGTTTTAGCCTTCATTGGGTTCCTGCTGCTGTGCGGGGGGTTCTTTACATTGGAGCCCAATGAGTCTGCGGTGTGCGTCCTGTTCGGGAAATATCACGGGACGTGCAAGACGGAAGGGTTCCGGTGGACGAATCCTTTCTATGCAAAGATCCGGCTTTCGCTTCGTTCGCGCAACTTCGATGGTGAGAAGTTGAAGGTTAACGATAAGAAGGGAAGCCCCATCGAGATCTCCGCGGTTGTGGTTTGGAAAGTAAAGGATACGGCGAAGGCGGCGTTTGATGTGGATGATTACGCGCATTTCGTCAGGGTGCAGAGTGATTCCGCAGTGCGCCATTTGGCGAATCAATATCCCTATGATCATGGGGAGAATGAAGATGAGGCCGCGCCGACGCTGCGCAGTGGGACTGACGTGATCAACATGTCGTTGTTGGCCGAACTGCAGGAGCGCCTTAACAAGGCGGGGGTCGAGGTCGAGGAAGCGCGGCTCAACCATCTTGCGTATGCCCCCGAAATCGCCCAAGCGATGCTTAAGCGTCAGCAGGCGGAGGCCGTGATCGCCGCCCGTAAGAAGATTGTTGAGGGCGCAGTCAGCATGGTGGACATGGCTCTCAATCGTCTTGAAAAAGGCAATATCATTAAAATGGATGATGAGCGCAAGGCCGCCATGGTATCGAACCTGCTGGTGGTGCTCTGCGGCGAAGCCGAAGTGCACCCGGTGATCAATACCGGGACGCTGTACAACTAACCCGGCGAGGACCTCGTGGCAATTCGAAAATCGTTTCTCTTAAGAGTCGATCCGCAGACGTACAAAGAGATCGAAAAATGGGCTCACGATGAGCTGAGAAGCGTGAATGGACAGATTGAATTCATCCTCAAGCGTGCGCTGCGTGAGCGCGGCCGCACGGGAATGGATTAAAGAAAAAAGACCCGCCCCGGGGGGCGGGGCGGGCCGATTTTCGTTGCCCCCGTGGGGGACGCGAAATTTTAGGCGAGTCCGCGAGCCTCCGCGTAATCCCGCATTCTAAGCTCCACGAGATTTGAAATGTGGGGCTCCAGGGAGCGCGCGAGTTCCTTAAAACTCCCCAGCAGGGCCTCATAGGGAAGAATCCCATCCGGGACGAGGATCGGGCTGCGCGGTGTCCATCCATCATCCCCCTCATCCACCTTCGCATGCAAATAGCCGTAGCGCCCTGTCCAGGTAAAAGCCCGGGGGTTCCAATCTTTATCGTAGATGAGCTGAAACCCCGATATGGATCCGGCTTCATCATGCCAGACCACCAAGTCCATCGTCTTGTGGCAGAACCACCGGCGAAAACCGGAAGAACCCTTGCTTTGAGTGACGTTGCTGAATTCGTTGAACATTCTTCCTCTATTACGCGGCAGCGCCGTCGCTTATTTCAGGGACTGAATCTCCTGGGAGCCAGCGTTTCTCTCTGGTGTATGCGCGAATCCGTTCATCCACGAAAAGCTTGATGACGCTGTCGATCATGTCCGCTCGATTCGTAAAGTCGTGAAGCAGGCGTGAACATTCCAAGGGTGTTCCAATGTCCTTGGCCTTAGGACCGGTTTCGATCCGGCAATGGTTGATCCCAAAGGCTTGCGACCATGAAAAGAGTCGGGCGTCATGGGTACGGTCGTAGACGAGTTGAAATCCGGAGGGAGACTCATCCTCGTTGAACCAAACGGTGAGTTCCATGTTTTCGTCCAGAAGCCAGCGGCGATCGGCCGGGACGCGGGGATGATTAAAGGGACGGCGGGGACTATTGTTTGCGAAGAATCCAGGTTGTTCCATGTGACTAGAATAACGTCCGGTTTTTTGAAAATCTACGCGACAGATGTCCCGGTACCAAGGTCACCGATCAATGAAACAACTGAGAAATATCGGGGTAGGCCTATGATCATTACAGGCCCAGGCCTGGCACCAAATGTTTTGATTGCGCTTATTTTTTAAGCACTTTTTGTTGCAGTCATTAGCGGTTGGAAAATAATTTTCTGGAGGTGGGCGCCCTCAGCGGCAGGTAATCGCCGTTCTTTATGCCGCAGGGCCAGAGAGCACATCGATGGCGCGCAAGAGCGCGGGGTCGGCTGTGGGGGACGCCGGAGCGTCTCCGGTTTTCATTTCGAGCTCGAGCTCGTTTAAAATCGCGGCCTTCACGCCTGGTTGATAGGAGACCGGAAAATCAGGAGTCACGCCGCCCGAGCCTCGTATGCGCGCTCCGCTTTTTGTACGGCGAGCGTCGTAACGCGCCCCGTTGGGGCCGTAGCTGCGCCCGTTGGTGACGCGTTCGCCGCGGCCGCCGTCAACGGGCCAGGTGTTTTGCTGCGTGCCTTTGCCGTAGGTTTTCCCGCCGACCAGTTGTGCGACCCGGTTGTCCCTTAAGGAAACCGCAAGCGCTTCACTCATGGATGCGGAATTTTCATCGGTGAGCACTACAACGTTAAAGCCGCGGAAGCGTCCGTCTTCTTTTGCCGTATAGGTTCCGACGCGCGAGCCCCTCCGGTCGACGTGGTGCGTTTCGGTTCCCTGAGCATAAAATTCCGAGATGATATGCGCCCCGGCCCAGACCCGTCCGCCGCGATTGCCCCGCACATCGATGATGAGTTTTCGGATGCCCTGGTCCTTGAGCGGCTGGACCTCGTCATTAAATTCTAAATCGGTCGAATCGCTGAACTTTGAGATGCGTACGTAGCCGATGTCGCCGCTCAGCGCCCGGGCGAAGACGGTGTGATTTTTTACGTCTCCGCGTGCGACGCGATAATAGGACGGGAGTGCGCCGGGTGTCCTTGCGATGGCCAGCAATGCATGGGTTCCGACTTCTCCGGTTAGCAGCCCCACCGCGTCGCTGGGTGTTTTTCCTTTTAAGGATTTCCCGTCGACGGAAAGAATCAGGTCCCCGGCCTGAAGTCCGGATTTTTTTGCGGGGGAGTCGCGATATACGAGTCCGACGAGGATGCCCCGTTTCTTAGGATCCGCCGTGAGCTGGATGCCCACACCTTTGTAGCTGGTCGCGTAGTTTTTTTTGTTCGCTGCATATTCCGTCGTCGTCATGTATTTCGTGAGGGGATCATTCAGGCCTTTGGCGGCGTGTTTGAGCATGGCGTCGGTGATTGCGTCCTGATCGGTTTCGCCTTGAGAGAGTTTGCGGCGGCGGATTCGGTCCATGCCCGCGATGATTTCGTCCCACTGCGACTGCGGAACGTTGTCAACAAACCAGCGATCCATGTGCCGAAGACGGGTCTTGATGCGTTCCTGTCGATCACTTGATAACCCGCTTCCAATTCCCAGAAGTTGACGTTCTTTTAAGTTGGGCGGAGCCAAGCGGTTCGGGTTGGTGTAATTGGGTGCGGAGTTGTAGGTCGCACTGACCGGGATGACGCGCACACCTTCCCCGGCGTGCAGCGGCAAGGTCAGCAGCAGCAACAGCATGAGTCTCATGCCTTCACGGTAGCATCGGATGTGGTCCAAGATAGTAGGTCGGGGCGTTGGTTCTCAGCCGGGAAAAGGCCCAGATGCAATCGGGTCCGGGGGCCTACGAGTGCTAGAATACGGCGTGCTTTTACTGAAAAAGTTCTGGACCGCATTTCGACGTACCCATCTGATGCTCTACATCCTGTTTGGGTGGATGCTGGCGTTGGGCAGCATTACCGCGGGACTGTTTCAGCAATACTCCATTGCAGATTTTGATCGAGGCCTCGATGTTCTGGAGAACAGTGCTGGAAAAAATGAAAAGGCCTACACTGCGGAGCTTCGCCAGGCCTTTAAAACTCTCTACGATGAAAAAATAGAGGTAACTCGTCGCAAGGATGAGAAATCTAAAAGCAATGTCAAATTCCAATTCGATTTAGGAGGTTGGGGGAGTTGGATCCTGCACGGATTTATCTTTCTGTGGTTATTGCCGTTGTACCGCAAACGATTTCTTAAAGGGGAGATCGACCCGGAGGTCATTGAGAGGAGAATTGTCGGGTTGCCGGTTGTCTTATTTATTTTGGTGTGGGTGGCGGCGGTGGAACGGTATTTTTCGTCCGCCGGGTTGTATCGCGAACTCTACGGCGACCCCAATATCAAAATCCAGAGTATTTTTGCGGCATCGTCTTTTCTTATGGGCGCCTTTGCGGGATATCTTAATTTAGAACTCACGACGCTTTATATCCGGCGCTTCATCGCACAGCCGTATTTTGTTGAGAACAATCCCCACGGTCTTAAGCGTGGGATGAAGATCGGCTTAACAATGCGTTATGCCTTGATGGTTTTCTCGTTGGCGATGGTGCCGCTCGCATTTTGCGTATACGTTCAGGCGAATTTTAATTGGGATTTTCTCAGCGCGTTGCGGGGCGCTCCCGATTCGCGCATGTTCTTTGAAAATGCAGGCGTGATTGTCCCGTTGCTGATGTGTGCTGTCATTGCTTCGATCATGCTGTTTTTTCATGTCCTCTCGATTCTGTTGTTTCGCTGGAACATCCAGCTCCCTCTGGGTTCTCTGATCGACCGCATGCGCAGCGTCGCGATGGGGGACTTCACTGCAAAAACCAAGGTTCTCGATTCCGACGAAATCGGGGAATTGAAGGGCCACTTCAATATGATGCTCGACGGCCTGCAGGAACGGGAGAAAATCAAGGACACCTTCGGTAAATACGTTTCGATGGAGATTGCTGAAAAGATTTTAAAGACCGGGAGCGTCGACCTTGCCGGAGAAGAAATCGAAGCGACGATTCTTTTTTCCGATCTCCGCAACTTCACGCCCTTGAGCGAGAAAATGTCTCCGCGCGATCTCGTTGCCTTTCTCAATGCCTACTTCGGAAAAATTACAGCGCCCATCATGACGGAGAAGGGTGTGATTAACAAATTTATCGGCGACGCGGTGATGGCGATTTTTTCTCCCGTATTCGGCGTTGAGGACCACGCAGCCGCCGGACTTCGCGCCGCCGTTGGCATGAAAGCTGCCTTGTCTGAATTTAACGCGGCGGGTAAATATCCCTCGGTGGCGTTCGGCGTAGGTCTGCATACGGGAACACTGATCGCGGGCAATGTCGGAACCAAGGACCGCCTCGAATATACGGTTCTCGGCGATACGGTAAACGTAGCCTCCCGCATCGAAAGTCAAACCAAAATGCAGGATGTGGACATCCTGATCAGCGATGCGCTGAAAGCGGCGGCGGGGGATGTTGTCCCTGGCGGGGTTTCCCTGGTTGGAATCGGCCCCGTCCTCATGAAGGGCAAGTCGAAACCGATGGAATTATTCCGGGTTGACGTTACCGGCTCTTCAGAAGAAGGGTGAAGTTTTGTTGAGGCGCATTCAAGTGACTGCGGGTAAAAATACGGTAAACTTCTGGCCTCGTAGCCTAAAGAAAAGCCCCGTCCATTCCCGGCGGGGCTTTTCCGTTGCAGGGGGGAAACGTTATTTAAGTGTTTGACGGGATTCTTCCCGCCAGTTTTTCCCGTCGAGGATCCAGACGCGCCGGCGACTTTTAGACGGATCCGTTAGGTCAATTTCGTAAAAATCCCATGACGTGATTGCGAGAACAACAACGCCGAAAAACGAGCCGTCCCCGTATTCTTTTTGAATCCACTCGTGGGTTTGCTCCCATGACGTTTGAACCGCGGGATGGTCGCGGTCGGTAATCAGCGTCGCGTTCGCGTGCCAACGCAGCTGGATCTGGCGCTTCGGATGAAACCAGCAAGCGGCGATGCGTGAGTTCGACTGAAGTTCTCTCCATTTCGGGGATTCGACGTGGCAGGCAAAACAAAGGGCGTCTGCGGATTGAAGGTACCGGACATGAACGGTGCGCACATTGGGCGCGCCGTCCGGCGCGGTGGTCGCCGCTTGTGCGTACAGGGGCTTCTCGTCACTATCGAAAAGGGAGGGGACTAGATGCGCGATGGCATCGGGAACATTCAATGGGTGTCGGGCCTCTCGAAGGGGGCTTCTTTATGCGTGCCGTCGCAAAACGGCCGGTTTTTTGATTTTCCACAGCGGCAGAGCGTGAAATGATCGCTGGTGGTGCCCTCGGCCCAGGAGACCCCTTGGCCGGTGAGTTCCGCCCCGCCCTTCACAACCAAGGGACCGTTGGGGATGACGATCATCTTGGGTTCTGTGGTACCGTCCCCTGAAATAGTTTTTTCGGCGGCGGTCACCGATAACGCGCCGGAGGGGCAGCGCCTGACCACATCGATGACTTCTTCGACAGAGGCGTTGTCGGGCTGCACCCAGGGCTTTTTTTCCACATCGAAGACTTGCGGGAGTCCCGTGATGCAGTAGGCGGCGTGGGAGCAGATGCCGAGGTTGTAGTGCACGGTGACTTCTTTACCGGTGTAGTCGCGACGTTTATTTTGGGGATGGCCTTCTTGTTTGTCTCCCTTGAATTCGCAGGCCTTGTGGCTGTTGTCGCAAAACGGAAGCGCCTTGGAATTGCCGCAGCGGCATAAGGCCATCTTGGGACGGGTTTTAAACTTTTTATTCGGATCGGGCGACAGCAGCGTTTCACAGCCGTCTATTAACAGGGGCCCGTCCTTGGCTACGGTGATTTTGGGTGTCATGCGCGTATTGTAGCTTTAGGTAGTCGGGTCGCGCCGTTCTTTCTCGTATTGGTCATAGGCTTCGAGGAGGATATCTGAAATCGTGTCGCCTACTTCGATGGCTCCCAGGCGCATGAGATGCCCAAGGTCCGGGGCCACTCGTCGGGGTTTTTCTTCGTACCAGCGCCGCATTGTGTTTTCACCCCCGAGCGCTTCATAGAGGTTTAGAAACGCGCAGCCGGTTTTTTGGGCGGCGTCGCTCGCTCCGTTCACAACATGCTGGACCGCTGGCCGGGTCACGATGAGGTTGCGTCGGCGCATGCCCATGTCTTTGGTTGAGATCACCAGGCAGGATGCGCGCGGACGCGCCGCCATCGTACGGCGTATGCTTTCGGCATAAGAATTCTTAAAGGAACGGACTTGCGCGGCGCTGATTTCAGGGTTGCGCATTAATTCCTTGGCGCCCCATTGGAAAATAACGAGGTCCGGTTTTCGCCGCGCGACCTGACGCTTGAGATGATCCTTATCGAAAACCTGCTGGGAGTTTGCCCATGCCCCGATCACCTGAACGGTATCGAGAACAAAGCCGCGTTCACGTTCGAGAACCGCGCCGTAAAGGCGAATCGGCCGCCGCCCGCCGGATACCCGAACCGTGTGCGGGCCGTCTGATACATCCAGCGAGAAAACCCGGTCCTTGGGCGTGTACGAGGCTCCGGAAAGAACGGTCGGTGGTTCGTCGCCGTCTACGGTGATGGTGATTTCACCGCCCCCCGCGTAGGTTTGGTAATAAAGTTCAAATTTTGAGAAACGGGTGCCTGTCGGGAAGTTTCGATATCCGTCCGGACGGCTGTTCTCAACCGGAACGGCCGCAAATTCGCTCCACGCCGGTCCGTCGCTGATCGCAAGTACGCCGCCGAGCCCGTAGAGACCGTCTTTGCGCTTCGCCCCGCGAATCGTGTCGATTTTCCAGCGGCCGCCTTGTTTCCAAACGACGTCGCTGTGCCTCTGGTAGCGCCATCCCGGAGCGGCGACGAGAAATCCTTTTCCCCCGTCCCCGAAATGAGATTGAAAGCGCCGGCGAATTTGACTCGTAGGGCGATCAAAACCGATTTCAGAGTTGCCATAATAGAGAACGCGAATCGGTTCCTTGCGTTTGCCTTCGGTTTCATCGAGGAGAGCTTGGAAAAAGTGCCACATGCTGCCGTGCGGATCCCGGTAATGATTAACGAGAATGGGGCGATAGAATTGAGGCGAGCCCTTTTCTTCCGGTGTCGACGCGATCGGTTTTTGGGCGGGCGCCGGTGTTTCTTCCTCAACAACCGTTGGCATTTCCGGTTCTTCCTCGACGGCCTTCGGACGGAGTGTGGACAGACCCGTGGTGAGCGCGAGCATGAGGAAAACGAGGTAGCCGCGGCGGATACCCTCGAACGGGTCGAGTTCCGGTGGCGGGACAACGAGATCTTCGAGAGAGGTGTTGTCCATTAGAATTGAAAATAGATGAAGCTCTTGCGTGCGAATGCCGCCGCTTGAGCGATTCCGAGGGCGAGCATGGTGATGAAAGCGCCTTGCAGAGCCGGGTTAAGTTTCGCGAATCGACCGACGCCTTTCTGTTCCCAGTCCTCCGGAAGGAAGTGCATGAGGGTGGCTGTTGTGAGCACAACGAGTGCGAGCGCCGTAAATCCGAGGGAAAATCCTTCGAACGAGAAAATACCTTTATAGATTGTCCACGCAAGATTCAGGTCGTCCGCGCGAAACAGCGGCATGGAAAATACCACAAAGAGATTGGTGAGCAGCACGGGCACCACCAGCCGGGTGAGAAACGATTCCACCTCTTCCCACTTCTTTCCCGTGACCGAAGCGGCCGCCTTGAGCATGTAGCGTGATCCGATGACTCCGACCGCATGGTACAGTCCGAAGAAAACGAATTTCCATTCCGCGCCGTGCCAGAGACCGATCGCGGCGAACGTTAAAAGGACATTGCGAACGGTTTTTGCTTCTCCGCGGCGATTGCCGCCCAATGGAAGGTAGAGGTAGTCGAAGGCGAAGCGCGTAAGGGTCATGTGCCAGCGGCGCCAAAAGGCGGCCGGGGTTGAAGAGGCGAAGGGCATGTCAAAATTTTCCGGCAGTCTAAAACCGAAAAGCCGGGCGGAACCCAGCGCGATGTCCGTGTAGCCCGAGAAGTCGCAGTAGATCTGCGCGAGAAATCCCCATAAGGCGATAAAAAGCTCGAGGGATCCGAAGAGATGCGGCATATTGAAGACGGGATCCACAACGGTCGCCGCGAGATAGTCGGCGATAACCATTTTCTTAATCAGCCCGCGGAGAATGCGCCAGGCGCCGTCGCCGAAATCGTCGCGGCTGAGTGTTTGTTTATTTCCGAACTGCGGGAGCAGTTCCGATGCCCGGACGATCGGTCCGGCGACGAGTTGGGGGAAGAAGGCTACAAATAAGAAAAAATCCCGCGCACGCTCCACCGGTTTAATCCGGCGGAGGTAGATATCGAAGGTATAACTCATGCTTTGAAACGTATAAAACGAGATGCCCACAGGTAGAAGAATCCGAAGGGCGGGCGCCTCGATGTCAAATCCCGAAAAGGCAAGCAGGGCGACCGCGTTATCGACGGTGAATTGGCCGTACTTAAAAAAGCCGAGAACGGCAAGATTACTCCCAACACTGATGACCAGCATGGCTTTGCGAAACCGCGGCATCGAATCGTTATCGAAAATGAGTTGTCCCGCGCAGTAGTCGATCAGGGTCGAGGCGATGATGAGGAGCAGGTAATACCCGTTCCATGCCGCATAAAACGCGTAACTGGCAAGCAGGAGAACCCATAGGCGCGACGCGCCGCGGTGCCGGAGCATCCAATACAGGAAGAAGGAGGCACCGAGAAGAAAGAGATATTCGAAGCTGTTAAAGGCCACTCGGTTCCTAGAGAATTTGGAAGGCCTTGGAAAAATGGCCCGCAGACGTGAACCGTTTGCCGGGGTCCGGATCGAGGGCTTTTGCGATGAGTGCGTCGATGGAGGGGGACAGAGAGGCATCGCATTGGGACGGCGGGGTGTAAATGCGTTCACGTTTTTGAGCCAGGAAATTCGGTCCTTGGAAAGGCAGTTTTCCTGTAAGCATCTGGTACAGCGTGACTCCGAGGGCGAATACATCCGAAGCGGCCGACGATGTCCCGAGCTCCTGTTCGGGGGCCATGTAGGAAGGCGTGCCCGAGACGCCGGTCCGGGAGAGTTTGGCGATGGTTCGCTGCGTTTGATGGGCAAGTCCGAAGTCCATGACCTTGGCGACGCCTTCGTTGGTCACCATGATATTGGCCGGTTTGAGATCGCGGTGCGTGATTTTTTTCGCGTGGGCGTAATCGAGCGCCAGCGATACCTGGTGGAGTATTGATTTTGCCTGCTTGAGCGACAGCTTGGAGTGTCCGTCAAGAATCGCCTGCAGGGAGCGTCCCTCCACGTATTCGAAAACGAGGTAAAGGCGATTGGGTTCTTTCGCGACGTGGTAAATTTCAACGAGATTGGGATGTTTTAGGCTCGCGACCAGCCGTGCCTCTTCCAAAAAGGCCTTGAGGTCGGGTCCACTTTCGACGAGTTCGTCGCGCATGCGTTTGATCGCTACCGGACGCCCCAGGGTCTCGTCCTTGGCGAGGTAAACGACGCCCATGCCGCCCTTGCCGATTTGTTTTTCAATCGCAAAATTTCCCGCGATCACGGTACCGGGGCCTTCCTGTTTGGCCGCCGCCGGGGCGGAGAGTATGGCGGCCGGAGGCGGCACGAGCGAAGCCGGGTCCGGCACTGTAGGCGGTGTTATTAATTTCGTCGTTGCTTCCGCGACGGATTGCCGGATTGTCTTTTTAACGTAATAGACGACGCCCGCCAGGATCAACATCCCCACGAGTATCGCGACTAAAAACAGGGGCAGAACGGACTTGGCGTTGCGGCGCAGTGCTCGTTTGACGGAATGCCCCGCCGGGGCCTCGGTGAGATTGTAAAATTCTTCTTCTTCGTCGGCCAGCATCGACTCAACAGTATCGAGATGCCCGGTCATATCCTCAATGAAATTTTCAACATGAGAATAATCCGGATCGTCTTCATGGGGGTACGGTGGAGCCTCATCGAGGAGAAAATTAAGTTGGTGTTCACAATTTTCGAGTTGGAGTTCGATGTCTTCTTGAGCAGCGATAATGTCAGCACGCAGTCCTACGCGTTCCTGGGTATAGAGACGGTGGTCATTGGAATGCGCGGCCTGATCGTGAAGTTTACGCAACCGCTTGAGATCGGCTTCGATGCTCATGCCGATATCCCGGATTTCCCGTACAGTTCGCTCCAACTTCCGCTGTCGGTACATCGGAGCGTCATGCGAAATCCGGTTAAACCGTTCCCGCTCCTGCCCATGCGCAGGCAGGACGCTTATAAGAGGAAGGAGTAAAAGAGAAAGCACAATGTTTCGCGGCATCCCTTCGAAGTGTAAAGGCGGCCTTCCGGGGTGTCAAGCGAGACCGCGTGTCTTGCACGGATCCCGGTGATTGGTTATTCTTGCGGATATGGCCGAAGAGATCTCCGGGCTCGAATTTTTGAAGTCGTTTGATATCTTTGCGAACTTCACCGATGAGGCGCTGAAGCGCCTGTTGTCGAAGGTTGAGATCTTGGAGCTGGATGCGGGCATGCCCCTTTTTGCCGAGGGGGAAACCGCGGATTCGTTGTATGTCGTGGTCAGCGGCGAGATCAAAATCACCCGGAAGATTGGGGAGGATATGGAGAAGGACGTTTCTCTCTTGGGACCGAAATCCATTTGCGGTGAAATGAGTCTCTTCTCCGGCCGGACCAAAAGAATCGCCGGCGCCCGGGCGAAATCCTACACCCGGTACTATAAAATCCACATTGATTTGGTGCGCGAGATGTTCGTCGGGGATCCCGAAGGCACGTCCCGGACGTTTAAGGCCATGATGCTGGCGCGCTACCACCAACTCGCGAAGAGCGACCGGGAACTCGCAACCGTCTACGAGCTCAGCCGGCTGATGGGCAGTGACCTCAACCTTAAGGAATTTTGTCATTCCGCGCTTGAATTGATTTGTTTCTCGATTCCCCAGGCGGAATCGGGCCTGATCTATTTGCTCGACCGTCGATCGGGGGATTATATTCGGCGTGGGGAAGTCGGGTATGAGCAGGCCCCGGAAATCCTGTATTTTGACCCGCCCGCCGCGCGCGTCATCGGCTTGAGTCTCGGTGCCGCTCGCATGGATCCTATTGTGGTGAGTGATCCATTGAGAACGGCCGGCATGCTTAAGGGCATCGCCGAGGCGAAAGCCGCCATCGTGATGGGGATTGTTGTCGATGAGAAATTAGCCGGCTACTGCCTCTTAATGAATCAATCTCAGGTCTTCTTCGAGAAAGATTGCGACATGAATCTTCTCCGGTCTTTTTCCGTGCTGCTCTCCAGCGCGATTGATAATCGAAGCCGGGTTTCGGGATTCGGGGGACATTGAAAAAACGCCGCCGTGCGGGACGCCCGAAGGGTTCCGCAGACAGCATGCAGACGCGTGAGCGTATTTTAGACGCCGCGGCGCTGGAATTTGCGGAACTGGGTTATGCCGGAGCGAATCTGGAATCGATCGCCGCAGCCGTGGGCATTCGCCGTCCGTCCCTACTTCATCATTTCCCCACCAAGAAGGGCCTCTACGCCGCGGTTGTGCGCGGGACTTTTTTAGCGCTTGCAGACACCCTTACCGGGGCGATGTCTGATAGCGGTGATTTCGCCTCCCGCCTCGATGCCTTGGTGGAGTCCTTCTCATCCTTCATCGATTCTCATCCCGCGATTGCATCGATTCTGCTGCGCGAGTTTTTAGATGGTGCCGGGCCGGGGCGTCCCATTTTGGAAAAAGAAGTGGTTCCCGTCATCGATCTCGTTGAACAATTTGTGAAGGCATCGGGAGGGAGGCGGCTTCGTAAAGGCCTGCCGGTGCGGGCCGCGATTTTGCAAATAGCCTCGGACATTCTCGTCCGCGCGGCGGCCGGAGATCTTAGAGAGCCCCTTTGGGGGAAGGGCGACCATGCGCGTTCGCTCGCGGCCGCCCTGTTTTTGAGCTAAAAGATACTTCCCTCGACGGGTGTTTGTGGTATGATTCCCGCATGAACATTCTAAGAGCGATTATTGTTGTTTCCGTTTGCACCCTGATGGGCGCCTGCAGCGGGATTCCGCTCATTCCGGGTATTTAAAGGAGCATTATGGCCACTAAAAAAGCTGCTAATTCGAAATTCATGGCACCAGTAAAAATCTCTGATGATCTCGCTGAGGTCGTCGGGGCCAAGCCGATCCCGCGTACCGAAGTCACCAAGAAGTTATGGGTGTACATCAAGAAGAACAAACTCCAGGATCCGAAAAACAAGCGCGACATCATCGCTGACGCGGCCTTGAAGAAGGTCTTTGGCGGAAAGAAGAAGGTCAATATGTTCGAGATGACCAAGCTCGTCTCGAAGCATCTGACCGCCATTAAGTAAGCGAATTCATTTACATTAAAAAGCCGCCCGCGCTGTGCGCGGGCGGCTTTTTCAATTTATCCTTTAATTTTAACCAAAGGTCGTATGCAATACATTTGTGATGATAAAGATAAGAAATATATTGATTTACTAGGACAAAATTTATGTATTAGTGTCGGTCATTGTCATCCAAAAGTAGTTTATAAAGCCAGTGAACAAATGATGAATTTGGCTCATTGTACTACTATGTATTATCATCAGGAACCATCATTATTAGCTAAAGAGTTAGTGGAAACGTTACCAGATCATCCCTCTAGTGAAGATTGGGTGGTTCATTTAGTTAATGATGGTTCCGAAGCCGTTGATTTAGCGGTACAAATGGCTAAAGTTTACACAGGTCGACCAGAGATGATTGCTCTACATAAGTCTTATCATGGATTACAAGGATATGCGGCTGGTTTAACAGCTATTGGCAAGGCAACACAATCAGCCTATTCTTCTATGTTTCCGTCAATTACTCATGTTTCTTCTGGTAGAATAGAACAACTAGAAAATCATTTAACATATGGTGTTGGTAATGGTATAGCTGGGATGATTATTGAACCATTACAAGGTTAC
>NVTF01000007.1 GCA_002401485.1 Elusimicrobiota bacterium
CAAAACCAAAAGCAAAAACATCGGCCGGAACCAATCCGTTCACGCCGGCATTAAAAAATTTTGGATGAGAAAACGTGTGCACCGCGCCATCTGAAATGCGGCCCGCAATCGGTGCCGCCATCACAAACAAACGCTCCACCTTGGAAGGACGAAGCGCGGTGTAAAGAACCGACAACGTTCCCCCCATGCAATAGCCGACCAAGGCGGTCTTTTTTTTCTTCGCCTCACGGCACACGCCCTCGACCGTTTTGTGCAGCGTGCCGAGCACATGCTCCTTAAGCCCCATGCCGGCATGTTCCTGAGCCGGCTCACCCCAATCCAAAAGAAAGACGTCCCTGCCTTCCTTCAGCAGGGTTTCGACGACGCTTCGACCGGGCAGGAGGTCTAAAATCGTCGGCTTATTCACCAGCGCATACACCAGCAGCACCGGCGTGGTTTTGCGATTTTTCGCGGGAGACTTGTAGCGATACAGCGTCGAACGTCCAAAACGCGCGATCTGCGACCTAGGCGATTGGGCGACCACCGCCTTTTTCGCTCCGGTCATGAGCGAGACGGTGTGTTTTGCGTATTCGGCAATCATCTAAAACCCCGTCGTCAGGCCGCCGTCAACGCAAAACACCTGGCCTGTCACGTAGGAGGCCTCGGGACCCGCCAGGAACATATGCATCGAAGCGATTTCCGCCGGTTTCGCGAAACGTTTGAGCGGGATCCTTTCTTCAAGCCCCTTCCTCACTTTTTCAGGCAACCCCTCGGTCATGCGGGTCTCGACAAAGCCCGGCATCACGCAATTGACGCGAATGCCGTGCCGCGCGAACTCCAAGGCCATGGTTTTGGTCAACCCGATGATGCCCGCCTTGGCCGCCGCGTAATTCGCTTGGCCGACATTTCCCAAGGCTGAAACCGAGGTGGTGTTGAGAATGACGCCGTCGCCTTGTTTGCGCATGACGGCATACGCCGCCCGGCTGCAAATAAAAGCCCCGCGCAGATGCGTGCGGATCACCGCGTCAAACTGTTCATCCGACATCTTATGAGCGAAGGCGTCGCGAGTAATTCCTGCATTGTTAATCAACACGTCGATGCGCCCGAAAGCCTCCACAGTGGTTGTGATCAACGCACGCGCCTGATCGGTGTCCGCCGCGTCCGCTTTAACAAAACGAACCTTCTTTTCCCCGCCGTTTTCCGCGACAAACGCCAGTCCGGCTTGCTCGTCGAGATCGCTGACCACCACCCTGGCGCCGCGCGCCAAGAATTTCTTCGAGACTACCGCCCCGATTCCGCGCACGCCGCCGGTAACAATGGCGACGAAGTCTTTTGAAATTTCGTTCATGTTTCCCTCAATGTTGATTTGAGAATTTTCCCCATCGCGTTTTTGGGCAGCGACTCGACCCAATGAAAGCGTTTAGGGATTTTGTAACGGGCCAGGTTTCCTTCTAAAAATTCCTTCAAGGCGCGAGCCGAGATCGAGCGCTTCCGTGCAACCAGAAACGCCGTTCCCACCTCTCCCCAACGAGTATCGGGCACACCCACAACAGCGGCTTCGGAGACCTCCGGGTGGTTCAGCAAGGACGTCTCAACCTCCGCCGGATATACATTTTCCCCGCCCGAAATAAACATTTCCTTGAGACGACCCAGGATGTAGTAATAACCATCGGCGTCGCGTTCGGCGAGGTCGCCGGTAGACACCCAGTCTTCAGCGCCGGCGCCTCCCAAATATCCTGAGAAAACGTGAGGTCCGCGAATCAACAACTCCCCGGAATCCGCGTTGTTGCCGGATTTATCCACCAACTTCATTTCCGTACCCGGCATCGGTAGTCCGACCGATGAAGATTTAGATCCCGCCTGACTTTCCGGGAAATAGAAGCAGTTCGGCCCAACCTCAGTCATGCCAAAACCCTGCTTAAAAATTAATCCGCGCTTGCGATAGGCCTGAGCCAACGGCGCGGGACACGGGGCTCCACCCGAAATAAGGAAGCGCGGACAGGCTCCCTGAAGGTCTTCTTCCAGTAATGCGGCAAACATCGTGGGAACACCAAACACCACCGTCACCTGACCCGTGCGGAGCAAGGCTGCGACTCGTGACGGGTCGAATTTAGAATGCAGATGCACCATGCCCCCCAATGACAACAGGGGCAAGGTCAAGACATTCCATCCGCCGGTATGAAACAACGGTGCGCCGCTGACGGTTGTATCGTCTGGGCGAAGACCCCAACCGATCACCGTTTGACGCGCATTCGCGTCGATCATGCGGTTGGACAACAGCGCCCCTTTCGGGCGGCCGGTTGTTCCAGAGGTATAAAGAACAAGCGGGGTCGCTTCCGGGTCCGGGACGCCTCCTGCAATCGCTTCACCTTGCGCCAATGCGGAAAGGGAAAGAGGAACCCCCCGGCACAACGAATGAGCCGCTGCCGCGTGCGCCGCATCATGCAAAATAACGGTGGGCCGAAAATCCTCAAAAATACGGGACAACTCCGAGGGCGTGAGACGCCAATTGAGGGGACACAGCGTCCATCCATGGGCGCGCGCCGCGAAGAGGGCGGCGAGCGTTTCCATGCGATTATAGCTAAGCAACGCAACGCGATCACCGCGGCGCAATCCCAGGTCCCGCAAGGTTCCTGCCGCCCGGCGGGCCAGCCTCACAAGCCCCCCATACGAAAGACTGTTCCCTTCATCATCGAAAAGGGCGATCTTCTCAGGATGAAGGGCAGCCTGTGCGTCAAGCCAATCCATCGGTTGCCTCCTTATTAGAAAGCCATTTCAAAACCTTCGGCCACAACTCACGATGCGCCCGGCCGGAAACCGAAAGACCGACATGCCCCGCCTTAAATGCGATCGACTCGGCCCGGCGTCCGAGCAGCCCGAGAGCGGCTTCGGCAGCGGCCGGCGGAACCAGATGGTCGCGTTCTCCATAAATAACAAGCGCGGGACCCCGAAAGCGGCTCCTCTTTAAATCCTTGGACTTCATGAATTTATTGTCCTGGTAAAAATCTTTAACGACCCGCCGAAAAACCTCGCCGGGATGCGGAACAAATTCCCGTTTCCACGCTTCCAGCGCCAGGAATTGTTCGATTTGCCCCTCCGAGAGTTTTTTCTGATAAAGCGCGTCCAGAAATCCGAGATTGCCGCGAAGAGAGGACAGGGGTTTTAGGGTTTCGAAGGCGCTCCACAAAAACGAACCGGGAACATTGCCAAACGCGCGCACGAGAAGATCCACATCGAATTGACCCTTTTGCGACCATGTGCACAAGGTTCCCATTTTTGAAAAATCCACCGGGGTTGCCAATAGGATAAGCCGGGCGATTGTTTTAGGGCGTGCCGCGGCGTAGAGCAGCGAAAACAGTCCCCCCTCACAGTACCCGAACACGGTTGGTTTTTTTCCGGGGTGGCGGGCGGCGATCACATCCATAAAATGCCCGAGGTCTCCGAGCACATAGTCCTCGAGCGGTCGCGACGCGTCTTGGGGACGCGCCGTTCCCCAATCAACCAGATAGACCGGGTGACCGGCGTCGCGAAACCGCTCCACAACGCTTAATCCCGGAAGCAGGTCGAGCACAAACGGTTTGTTGACCATGGCATACACCATGAGAACAGGGGCCCGATGAACGCGCCCTTTCGGGGCGTAGTAAAAAAGGGATGCGGGGCCGGAGCCCGCCGCCTTTCGACGGGGAGTCCGGCCCACGCGGACCGAGGCAGGTTTAATACTTGCCGCAGCCATGCTTCTTCTTCGTTTTCCGCGTCGTTTCGGGGCGCGCGGGTATCCCTAGGAACTCGGCGGCCATCGCGGCTGATAGGTCCCGATGCCCGCACAGTAGTTCCAAACTATGGCGCGGCATTTAGGCTCCGACTTTCTCCGCGAGTTTCGCCGACTGCTCACGCATCATCTTGCGCACCGGCTGCGCAATAGAACGGCGATAGGTGCTAAACGCCGCCTTCACGCCCGAACGGGCGGTCTCAATATTTTTTTCCTGCAGTCCGTAAAAAATATCCGTCGCGGGCGCCGCGGCCCGGATTTGCCTCAATCCGCTTTGCGCGGCTTCAAAGGCGTCATCAATGCCCTGCTGCAGCATCTCTTCCATCTTTTCCTGCGCCTCAATGCCGATCTCCAGTGATTCGTTGATTGAATCCGCTGCCTGCTGTTGTACGTTCTCTTTCTGTTTGCGCATCGTTTGCCCCTCCTAAGGGTGATTCCTCTCCCCGCGCCCCGAATTTCCAGCGATGTGGGACCCCGGCGTATGCGGCGCGAGAAACTCCAAAATCGCACCGTTCACGGCATCGGGTTCTTCAACGAAAAAATAGTGGCCGCCGCCAAGATAACGTTCAAGACGGACATCGGTGATGCGCGCTGCCAGGCGTTCACTGTTCACCGGGGGGACAATTAAATCGTCCTCGCCCGTCATCACCAAGCAGGGGACTTGCGGAGCGCGGGGCAGAGACGAAAAGCCGGCGCCTGCTGCGGCCTGCGTCCACCACGATTGCGGGGCGATAGGATCGGCCAACCGCCGCCGCGCGGCTTCCTTTAGATGTTCCTCATTCAACTCCCAATACCAGTTGGAATGCGCCAAACGCATCGCGCCGGTTAAGGTTTGCAGCGGGTCCCCATTGGCATTAGGCTGGATGCTCGCATACACCGACGGACTCATCCCAATCGCCAACGGCAGCCCCGGGGTGGTGCATAACAGGGTTAAGGTGGCGACCCGTTCGGGATTGCGGCGCTCCAATTCTTGGGCGATCATCCCGCCCAACGATGCCCCCAGCACATGAGCGCGGGCGATGTCCAAGGCATCGAGCAATTGCGCCGCGTCATCGGCCATGTGAGCGATTGTATACGGTCCCGACGGACGGTCGCTGCCGCCTACGCCCCGATTGTCGAAGGTGACCACGCGGTACTGCGAGGAGAGAGCATCGATTTGAGCGGACCACATACCGCGGTCCCGGCCAAGGCCTGCAATCAACAGCAAAGGAAATCCGTCGCCGACCGAGCCGTATTCCAGTCTCAATCCGTTTTCAATAACCACGCTGGGCATCTTATTTCCTCGGTGTCAGCCCGTAGCGGTATACGCGCGCGAATAGGTCGATCATTTCTTTGTCCGATTTTCCAAAATGCTTCCGCACGCCAAAAAGCCGCTCAACAATAAAATAATTAAAGAAACTCAGGGTCACCATCATCATCGCGGCGGCAGGATCAATGTCCTTCGCCAACCCCCTAGCGGCTTTTCCATTCGTCACGGCAAGATGTTTTTCGTAGCGTGCGTGCATGCCGCGAAACAGGGTTCCGATATAACGCCCCTGAAACTCGACAACGTCTACGTAGATGAGCAGGATGTAGTCTGAAAATCGGCGTATCGTTTCTTGGGAAGCATTGCCGATCGCTTCGATATTCTCCGGGAAGGGCGCTGCGAGAAAAGCCTGGGGAAGAGGATTTTCCGGATTGAAGTATTCTTCTTCGTAGCGTTCGAGAAGCGCAGCAAAGAGTTTCTCCTTCCCAGAATAGTGATTGTAGAGATTGCCGAGGCTAACGCCGGCCTGCTTGGCGATGTCGCGAATCGAGGTCCCGTGAAAGCCCCGGTTGCAGAATAAGGAGCGGGCTGCGTCGAGAATTTTGTCCTTGTTGGCGCCTTTCGATTTTCTGACAGTCCGCTTTTTCTTCGTCGTGTTTGCCATGGGGGGCCTCTATAATGAATGAACGATCGTTCATAATAATACCCCAAACCCCGCTCCTTTGTCAACCTGGAACGGTCGCCTCTTCAGATTGTTTTTTGCGTCAACCGCTTTTGAGGAAGAACTGCATCGTCGTGCCGCCGCACTCGATGATGTCGCCGTCATTCAACGACACCGACCCGCTCACGCTTGAGCCGTTTACAATCGGGTAACCGTCTTTAACCGCCATCAGGGTATAGCCGTCGGGCTTGCGATGCACCGATGCCGCGACTTCCGGAGCGGAGCCGAACAGCCCCGTTCCTTTAATCGGGATTTGAACACGATCGGATTTTCCGATGTAAGTGGAAAGACCTTTGAGAGCATACTCCGGATCACCGGCAATGCCCTTCAAAACACGCAGGTAACCCGCTTTTTCTTGGGGGTCTTCCGTATTCTTCGCCGCCGCTGCAGCCATTTCCGCTTTCTTCTCAGCGGAAAGCACCATCGTTTCATCAGCGGCTGCGGGTTTTGCCGCAACGGGAGGCACTATTTCTTCTTCGGGCTCTTCCGAGATAAAAACTAGGGCATGCCGCGCGAGACCGACAACATCATTGTGATGCAGGCCGGCTTTCATCACCCGTTTTTCGTTTACAAAAGTCCCGTTCGTCGATTCCAAATCCTCGACGTAATGGGTGTCGCCTTTGAGAACAATCTTGCAATGATGTCCGGAAATCGCCGGGTTATCGATCACGATATCGTTATCGGGTTTACGACCCACGGAAATAGAGGATTTATTGATCGGAATTTCCTTGATCACCGCGGCGTTAAATTTTAAAAGCAGCTTCGGCATAACAGGGTCTCCCTAACCTCCAAACAAATGGCCTAGAAAATTTTTAACGGTGCTGGGTTTCGCAGCCCCAACACGAACAATCGCGACGGTGACATTATCGACCCCGCCTGCTTCATTGGCCATCTTTATAAATTTGTCCGTCCAGGACTGAGGCGTCCCGGGAGTGGAAAGAACCTCCGCCATTTGAGGATCGGTAACCATTTTTGTCAAACCGTCAGAACACACGAGAAAAATATCGCCGGACAGCACCGGGTGTTCATGCACCTCAACATCGACCTTCTCTTCAGTCCCGAGCGCGCGCGTGAGAATATTTTGCAGATGTGATTTTTCCGCCTCATCCTCGGTGATCAAACCATGCTTCACCTGATCCATCACCAAGGAATGGTCTTCGGTTATCCGTTCAATCACGCCGTTTCTAAAGAGATACATGCGGCTGTCACCGACGTGGGCGACCGCAATTGATTTAGGTCCGGTCAACACGGCGACCACGGTTGTTCCCATGCCGTGGTCCTTCGCGAAGGCCCGCGCCTTCTCAAAAATAACGGTGTTGGCGCTTTCGATAAGATGCACGAGCTGCCGCTCGGCGATACTTTGCGTTTCGTCGCCGCCCTTGGGAACCGCTTTTTTTCCGCCGCCCAACATTTGTTTCCCGAAGGATAATATCGTTTCGATGGCGAGACCACTGGCCACCTCGCCCGAGTTGTGTCCCCCCATCCCATCGGCAACAACAATCAAACCCAGCTCCGGCAAGAGGCCGATGCTGTCTTCGTTGCGCTCCCGGACCTTTCCCGGATCGGTCTTGCCTGCCATTTCGTAATGAGAGTCACTCATGGAGTTGGAGGTGATTTTTTAGAATCGATTAAGCTAACCGTCTCATCTCCATTTGAAGGTTCCGCAGTCTGGATCAGTTCGGGCATGATTGAATCAACAAGAGCATCCGCTCGACCGGCAGTGCTGTCCGGGTCGATAGATTCGGCGGCGGGTTCGGCGGCGGGTTCGGCGGGAGCCTCACCACCGGCTTCCCACAATCCCGATGCCTGTCCCGGCGTCAGGACCAGGGTCTCATCGGTCGCTGGGGCGGGCTCCGGCGCGGGTTCCGGCGCGGGCTCCGGCGCCGGTGCCGGCTCAATGGCAATTTCGGCAGCTGGTTCCGGTGCCGGTGCCGGCTCAATGGCAATTTCGGCAGCGGGTTGGGGCACAGGTTCAAGAGTAATCTCCGCACTCGGTTCCGGCGCGGGCTCCGGTGCCGGCTCGGCCGCAGGAGGGATGTCGAGTGTCATCGCATCCGCAGGTTTGAGCACGAGGGTTTCCTCAGTTGCAGGAGGCGCTTCGACGCTCGGTTCGGGCGCAGGTTCAGGAGCGGGTTCCGGCGTCGCTTCAGCGGTTGGCGCAAGCTCGACTGTTGATGATGCAGCCTCATCGAGCGCGGGCTGGTCCGGATTAATTGTCGAAGCAATTTCTTCCGGCGTGAATCCCAAATCCTCAATCCCAGACGCAGGTTCCGGCACAGGCTCAATGGGTATCGCAGCCGTCGGCTCCGGAGCCGGCTCCGCAGCGGGTGCGGGGGCCGCATTCAACTCCAAGGCTGCCCCTAAATCCGCTGCAGAGTCCGACGGCGGCTCTACTGAAGGTTCAGGTTGGGCGACAGGATCTACGGCCGGGGCGCCACCGAAGGCGGCACCCAAATCGAGTTTAGGTTCCGCGCTCGCCCCCAACCCAGGCCTCGAACCAAGTTCGACTCCAATCGCGGGTTCTGCCAACGGAGGCGACGACGCCCCCCCCACACCCGACTGCGCACCCATTTCAATGGCCGGACCCGCGCTGGCATCAGAATCAACGGGTTGACTCTCATCAGCCGCCGGGGCAGAGGCATTTCCCGATGTGATCGCCGCAATAACAGCCTGAAGATCCGCCGAAAACTCTCCGCCGCGCTGATAACGCTCCTCGGGTTTTTTCATCATCGCCTTTTCGATAATCTTCTTGGCGGCGGGATTAATACTGGGATTGGCAATCGCGGGATCGGGTGTCGGGTCGTTGGCGATCTGAAAGAGCAGCGTGCCAATACCTTCGCCGCCCTTAAAGGGCTTTTCACCGGTGAGAAATTCGTAAAGGGTCACACCCAGGCTGAAGAGATCGGAGCGGCCATCAACCTTCTTTCCCGCCACCTGTTCGGGACTCATGTAGGACGGGGTTCCCAGGATCGTCCCCGTAGCCGTCTTCGAGGAGGCTTGGATACGCGCGATGCCGAAGTCCGTCACCCGGACCGCTCCGTCTTTGAGCAGCATAAGATTGGCCGGTTTTATATCGCGATGCACAATACCCTGCTCATGCGCATAATCGAGAGCGTCCGCGACCTTCGCGATATGATGCATCGCCTTTTCAGGAGGAAGCAAGGCATCTTTTTTGGTGAACTCGACCATGTCGTCACCGTCCAACAGTTCCATGGCGATATAACAAATGTCCTGGTCTTCCCCCGCATCGAACACACGCACGATACCGGGATGATTCAGGGTACCGGCTGATTCCGCTTCGCGGAAAAATCGCTCCTTAACCTCCTTCACCTCAGCGGGACTGTCCCCTTCCCCGAGCATCAGGGTCTTAATCGCCACCTTTCGGTTTATTTTCGGATCTTTACCGAGATAGACAATTCCCATGGCGCCGCGACCGAGTTCTTTTTCAATCTCATAACGACCGAGGGTTGGCTTGGAGGCACCGCCGGTAACCATGACCGTGCCTTCCGGGGTTGATTTTCCAAGCCCCCCAAACACCGCGCCCTCTGCGGCCTTGGCGAGCTTGTCGATTTTCTCAGCGATGTCCTTGTATTTGCTATCGACGGTGCCGATATGTTTGTAAACCGATACGGCCTTCGCATACTGACGTTTTCGCTCAAAATCGAGTCCGAGATTATAAAGCGTTGCCTTAAACGCATCATCGATCTGTTCCTCAGGAACAAGTCGAAATTTTTCGAACGCCATATCATGCATGCCTTGTCCTTGAAACGAGAGACCCAGCATCTTATTGGTCTCGACGTGAGACGCTTCAACAATTTCCTTGCCGCGTTCGGTAAACAAAAACCGTCGAGTGACAATCACGATGTAGCCCGCCAACAACAGAAACGACGGATAAACAACCTTGACCCACTCCCCGCGCTCTTGGAAGGCATAAAACCCGCCGCCGAGCAGGCCGCCCAGCAGCAAAACCGTGAGACTCGCTCCGCCAAGCGCCCGTATGCGCGGCAGAATAAACATAATGAAGAACCCAATAAAGCCGATCGCTCCGAGCTCGCCTTCCAGTTTCCACTTCGGCCGGATAATAAAACGACTGCTGAGAATATTCTCAATCACGTTCGCGATATATTCGATCGGGGGAAGCGACGGGGATACCGGCGTGGCGTAGGGCTGCCCCACCCCGGAGGCGGCCGTCCCAACCACGACAATCTTATCTTTGAAGACGCCCAGCGGGACCTTTCCTTCGAGAACCTCGTAAAACGAATAATAGCGGAAGGTTTTCTTAGGTCCGTTAAAGGTGACCAGCATGGATTGCCGTTCATCCAATGGAATCTTCCATTTTCCGAGGGTGATGACATCTCCCGCGGTGACCTGAACATCGTCGGGCGTCAAGCCGAGATATTGCGTCACAAGCTGAAGAGCGAAAGACGGAAACACTCGTGATCCGTACTTCAACGCCGGGGTTTCGCGACGCACAAGACCATCCTGGTCGCTATCGACAAAAACATGGCCCACACCCACGGCAGCTTCCAAGAAGGGTTTCATCGGCGGCGTTGCCTTTCGCGATTCGAGCTCGACCATGAACTGGCCTTCGGCCCGCAGTACAATTTTTTCTCGGATCGTTGAGGACGACACAATCGCCGGCAATTCGGGAGGCGTTCCTCCGACGGGCTCATCGACCTGGGAAAGAAGAATCGGGAGCACAACATTGCCGGCGCGGCGGATTGAGTCGGCGAGCGGCGTGTCATAGTCGAGCCGAACGGCGGCGGCGGCGAATTGGTTTTCGAAACGAACTCCGCGCTGCAGGATCTTTCGTTTGGAAACAAGCTCCAGGTAGTTTGTCCGCATTCCTTCGAGCTCATCAATAGCGGGATTGCGCGAAGACTCCGACAATATGATGTCTATTCCGATGACGCGTGCTTGGGCTTTTGCCAAAACATCAATAAGAGACGCGAGTCGTGTTCGCGGCCAAGGCCAACGACCTAAACGGTCAATGGATTCATCATCAATCGCGATTAGAACAACGTCGGTAGAGGGATCGAGATTCGTTCGAAATTGGATGCGTGCATCGTAGTACTGCAGCTCCAATTCCTCAAGGGGAGACTCAGGAAGAAAATAATAGGAGGCCGCCACTCCTCCTGTGAGGAGTGCGCCGATAAGAAAATCCGCCACCCACGACCGCTTTTCCATAAATTAGGCTGAAAACCAAAGCTTTTAACAGCGCCTCGGGGGAGTTTAGCGGGATAATCAGAACCTGTCAATCCATGGGACTTCCCCCAAGAGACTTGATTTTGATACCCTGATAGAATGATTCGAAAAGTGATAAAAATACTGACGATTTCGGTATTTAGCCTTGTCCTTATGAGCGGGCTTGAAGCCGCCGCAGCCCCCAAACATAAACCGTCTCCTCACTATTCGATTAAAAAAATAAAAATGCTGCGCGAAGGAAAGTACAGGGCCATTTTGGACGGTATTCTTTGCAATAGCTGCACCCGGTCAATCGTTTTGCGCCTCAAAAAAATCTCGGGCGTCGAAAACGCCCAGTTCGACTTTGAAGAGGGTTATCTCTGGATCACCATTGAAGAGAATGCCCACGTTCGAACGAGTAAGGTCCTGCGCGCACTGCGTCTGGCCGGACGCAAAAACAACCTCGGAACCCGGTTCACCATTACTGAAATCCGGAACGTGCGTTGACCGCGATCACCTTCCCCCTATCCACGACAGTAACCGTCCGTTTTCGCGATACCGACGCGATGGGGCATGTGAACAACGCCGTTTATTCGAGCTACCTGGAAGAAGCGCGCATCATTTATTGGCAGGAACTAACCGGGCTCAAAGACTTCGCGAAAGTCGACTTAATTCTCGCGCACGTCGATATCAACTATCGATCCCCCGCCTTCGTCGGAGAAACGCTCGTTGTTCACATCAGCCTCACTCGCATTGGCGGCAGCAGTTTCGATTTTTCCTACCGCGTCGTCGAGAAATCCAGTAATCGCATCGTAGTGGAAGCAACCTCGACGCAGTGCCTGTATGACTATGAAAAAAGCCGGATCAAACGGATTCCGGCCGAGCTCAAGGAAAAAATCGCGGCATTGCAAGCGCGCGACTAATTTTTATTCCCTAAAAACGCTGACGCTCGCGTCCTCGCCATCCATCTCTATGGTCATCTGAATCGGACGGCAGCAGATCCGGCAATCTTCGACGAGATCCTGCCCATCATCATCGGGATCCACGCCCATCTGAAACGCCTCGCCGCAGTGCGGGCATTCGATTTCAGTCCATTGAAGCGCCGCACGGGCATCCTCAATCTTCACCACATCATCGAAAACTTTTTTCAGAGCGGAAAAATCCGCATCATCCTCTTTGGTGCCGTTAGACAAGGCATGTTCTTCCGCCTCCGCATCGTGGTCAATTAAACCGACCAGGGCATCCAAACCTTCAGGAGAGGTCTCCGATTTCGGCTCCTCCTCTTCGGCTACCTCAGCGACAGCGACCGAACCGTTCTTTCCGGTGGCTTTTTTCTTACTGGATTTGACTTTGCTTTTAGTAGTCTTCGGCATGAGAAACCTCGATACCCGTGCTCCTTCAAACTATAGACGCCGATCCTAAATGCGTCAAGAGGAAGTGATGATCTTCTCTTTTTGAGTTCGGCTTAGGGCCTTGATTTTGGCCTCCCGCACGAGGGCGCCGGAACGCGTGAAACCGTCTTCCCGGTAGCGAAGCGCAACCGGACGGCGCGCGCGCGTATAGGCCGCACCCTTCCCCTGATTGTGCACCTCAATGCGCGCGGCAACATTTTTCGCGATGCCCGTATAATACGAACCATCCCGACAGGCGACAATGTAAACGCTCCAATCCGTCGGGACTGAATTAATCGCGGAAGATTTCACGATCACATGATACAATGAAACTATGCCCGCCATTCTTTTTCTTGCGATCCTCATCGGCATCCTTGCCTGCATTTTCGCGCTGCAGAACACAGAAGTCATTGCCATCACCTTCCTTCTCTGGAAAGTAGAGGCATCACTGGCGTTAGTGCTCTTGTTGACATTCGCGCTCGGCGCGGCAATGGGTATCCTTGCCTGCGCACCGGCTCTTGTGAAGGGAAAATTATCAGGACGAGACCCCGCAGATCCCAAGGCGGAGTCCAAGAAGGATGTTGGGAAAATAGAGACGTCCGAAGAAGCGAAACCGCCGACTAAGGAAGAACCTCCGAACCCTTAAAGACGTTTTCAGCGGCGACAATTCGCACCCGTCCCGGTCTCAATCCCAAATCATGATGCGCCCAAACGGCGTCCTGCCGGATCATCTCTAATTTCTTCTCAGGCATCGTCCAGGCGCCGTCGCGTTCATCCACCTGGTAATCGGCGGGACCTTTTCCGTAGGCGGGCTTGGGATCCACCAAGGACGCGGCAATTCGATCCGCCTCATCATCATCGGTGACAATCAAATAATCGAGGGCTTTTCCTTTCAAATGCCGACGAACGGCATCGTTCATTTCGGTGCACGAGACGCCTTCAACCGCGTCGAGGTACCCCCCCAGCCATCCGGGAGAGATCCCATAAAACGCGTCATCAATCCGAGAGGCCAGAATGCGACGCTTCGTTTCCGCCAAACTTAAATACAGGACGCGCGCTTTTTTCTTTGCGGCCCCGCAATCCTCCTCGGTCATCGTGCCGCGTGCAAACCGCTCAAACTCCCAACTCAGAGCCCGCAACAGGTGACCGGCAACTTTATGATCGACGGGCCGAATCCACAAGCTGAAATATTGGCTGAGACGCGGCGTATTCGGCGGTGGAAATAAATTCGACGGCCGGTCCGCGAAATGCTCCATGTAGGAATAATTCCCGTAGTTGTAGCCGCGTTTATCGCGAATTTCGGTATAGAGCCGGCCTAACGAATCGCGGTGAGTTCCCAACCAAACGTTGGCGACGTAGAGCGGCCAATAGTCCTCGTGACTTCGCGTCACTTCAATAGGAACCGCCGCGTGCAATCCCGTGGAAATGGCATTAGGCAAGGCGACAATCACCGCTCTCGAGACTCCATCATCACGGGGCGCCGATAGCGTGCGCCCTTTAATCCAACGCCAACCCGTCTTCCCGTATCCGGACAGCGCTTTTTGCAGCACCGCCAGATTGGAATCATCAATGCCGGCAACACCCAGGGTCGTATTTTCAGGCACGTAATACGCGGCAAAATAACCTCTCACGTCCCGCTGTTCGACGGCACCGAGACCGCGCATCGTTCCGATTGTCGGATGCGCCCGCCCTCCGCCTTCATGCACCATGGCATCCAGCGACTTCAGACCCATGGATTCGATTTGCTCCAACCGCAGCGCTTGCAGTGACTCGCGGGCTTCGCCCCGCAATCGGTCCAATTCATCTTCGACAAAAAGAGGTTGGGTGAACATCGGCGTAAAAATGCGTTCGATGAACTCACCCAAGACCTCAACGGGCACGGTCATCGCAAACGTTGTTGCCTCTTTCCCGATACGAACGCGCGGCGTCGCGCGGCCTCCCCAGGGGCGGGTAATCTCGGCCAACCGTTCCTTTGTGATCGGATCAGAACGGTCTCCAAACCCGCCTTCAATTACCATGCGCGCGGTCAAACGCGCCAATCCCTCAAGCCCTTTGGGATCACGCGCCGACCCGGTTCGAACCTGCACAAACAGGGTCACGAGCGGATCAACAACATCCCCCTGAGACCTGACAATGCGAAGGCCGGGTTTAGCGGCCGCAGTCTGAGCCCATACCAATGAGGCGATGATAAATCCCAACCGTCTCATTTCTTTTTCTCCCCGGAGGGAGGAACCAGCGTCACAACGACCCGACCCGCCTCGGTAAACCAACGTGACGCAAACGCATCAATGTCTTCGGGGCGCAGGGCTTGCAGGGACTCTTCGACGTGTTCAAACACCTTAAGGTCCCGCCCGAAGCGATAATATTGGGAAACCGTTGACGCGATCGCAGCGGAGCTCGAAAGGCCGCCGAGAAAATCATAACGAAAACGGCTCTTGAGGCGCTCCAGACGTTGGGCCGCCTTCTCAGTGCTCGAGAATTTCTTTAAGGCATTGAGACCCGACACCAAATCCGCCTCCACTTCGGAGAGGTACTCCCCCCCGTCTGTTTTATAACGGTCCTTGTACAACTTCGCGGACAAAGTCATCGATCGCGGATCCAAACTTTTAAACCCGCCCGAACCTTCGGCGAACTTGAGTTCGCTCACGGACTTTTTATCGTAGCGAAGCGTTTTGTACATCGGGGCCGCCGGCGTCACCAGCAATTCCCCTAAAATCTCCATCACTGCGCCGTCACGCGAGCCCGGACGAAATGCGGGCATATTGATTCCTACCCAAACATAAGGGGCGACATCACTATCCCACACAATGCATTCGCGTCGCCCTGCTTTCCACACGCCTGACGCGGGAGCTAAGACAGGGATTTTTCCGCGCTTCCAATCCTTAAACCGCCGCTCGGCGGCCGCAAAAACATCCTCAGCCCGAACGTCTCCCGTCACGATAAGAACGGTATTGTTCGGGCGGTAATAATCCCGGTAGAACGCCTTGGCGGGAAGGAACTCGTTGGGCATATCGACGACATCCTCCCGCGTCCCGATGGTTGTATGCCCGTAGGGATGATCCTTAAACAAAAGTCCCAGCATTTTTTCCGATAGCCGCAGGGTCGGAAACGACGCCCCATTCCGGTACTCCCCGAGCACCGCCCCCGACTCGTTTTCAAAGGTTTTCTTCGTAAAGTCGAGATTCATGAAGCGGTCGGCTTCCAGTTCAATGAGTCGTTCGAGATTCGATGAAAAACTAAGCGGATGGTAGTAGGTAACGTCGAACCAGGTCCACGCGTTGTTATGGGCTCCGATCGCATCAATCGCAGTGCCGTACCCCCCGGCCTTTCCTTCAAATCGATGCCGAAAAAGGATGTGCTCAAAGAGATGAGCCAAGCCGGTTTTGCCGGCTTCCACTTCATTTCGCGAGCCGGCGAGCACGAGTGTATTCACACTCAATACCTGGGGAAACGCAGGCGTCTCCACCACGAGCACATCGAGGCCGTTGTCGAGAGTTCGCCGCGCAATCGCGTGCGGAAAGAGCGTCGCATGCGCCGGGGCCGCGAGCAGGATTGCGAGAAGACTAACTTTCACGCTGCTGCCAATAGGCGACAAAATATTGAGCATACCGTTCTTCAGAGAAAACTTCCTTCAACACTCCGGCAAAATCGGAAAGACTGACCATGCCCACGGCGCGTCCCTCTTCGGCGATTGGAACATGACGAAAACGCCGCTGAGACAGCAATTCAAATACCCGCTGAAGCGGCTCTCCGGGAGCGACGCAGATCGGATCCGGTGTCATGACCTTGGAAACCGGAGTGGTATTGCCGTCAATTCCTTCTGCGGCCACACGATTCAAGAGATCACGTTCAGTAAAAATGCCGACAATCTTGTCCTTCTGGGCAACCACCACGCACCCTACATGGCGAGAGCGCATGATGCGCGTCACGGCATTTATCGTCTCATCGGGTCCGACAGTAAAAACTTCTCGCAGCAGCAGTTTAGCGGTATGTTCCATGGTCTTTCGAGTCTAACAAATTCACCAAATTCCCCCGGAAACGCCCTTGCGGCCGCTCTGGCCCGGGGCTACACTCTTGCCGATGTCTGAAATAACCAGCGACAGCCTCGCCACGAAGAAGCAGCGCGCTGCCGTCGAGTCCTTTCTCGGCGCCCTCGTAAAGGGCTCCAAAACGGTCACCCTCTATAAGGAAGGGCATGCCATCATCGGCCAGGTGAGCAGTCGCGTCAATCAACTGCTAAAAAACGCCATCGGCGAAGAACAGAACCTTATGTTCGAGCTTAAAGCAAAAACCGTTCTCCTTGATGAAATGGCTCTGGAGGAGACCGACGAGACCATTCGTTTTGCCACGTCCCTGCACGCTCTGGGCATCGGCCAGGTCATTTTAACGACCCGGCTTGAAGACATTGAAATGTACGAATTCATGCGGCTCTTGGTCTGGAAACCGACTGAGGAAATGACATTGACCGACATGCAAAAAGAGCTTCAGACAAAAAAGGTTGACGGCCTGCAGCTCATCAGCATTCTTTCGTTTGTTGTCACGGGTGAACAAGAGGAAGACACGCGTAATCCCGGGGAATTGAACGAAGAACAGCTCACCGCCATTCTCGCCGCCCAAACAATCCCCGATTTTCTCCACATAATTCTAAAACAAGCGGAAGTCGTTAATAATAGAACCGCCGAAGAGATTGTTTTTTCCATTGACCAGGTCCTGCATCGAGACACATCAATTGAGGCCTTCCAAGATGAAATGAATTGGGATGTTTATGATGGAAGGATCCGCGTCCGATGGTACGAATTGCGCGGTGACATCCAAGGCCTCAAAAAATGGACCCAAGCAACACTGGTCAGCGCCTTAACAACCTTCACCAACGAAGAATTTGAGTCACTCAAAAATCACCATACACACGACGCCAATGCGAGCTTCAGCTACGCGCTGCAATATGTTCATTTTGTCCTGGATAATCCTGTCGGGGAACAACAGCCGCGTTTTGCTCTCTACGCCTATGCACGCCTCTTGGAAGATCTCGGAAGAATTGGGGACCTCCGCTCTCTGCTCAAAGAATTTGATTTGTGGCGCAAGATGGCCCAGGATCCAAAATGGGGCGCCTACCTCGCGACCCTAAGGGACGAAGTTCAGAAAAAAGTTCCATCACCGGCGCTCGCGGGAAGCGTAGCGAAAAAGGCCGGGGAGTTCGATCCCGATGGTGATGAAATCAAAAGCCTGCACGATTTCGTGTTGACGGTCGGCAAGGATCTCGTTCCCGGATTGCTGGAAGAATTCCGCAATACCACGCAGAAAGAGGAACGGCAGCGTTTAACAAAATTTCTTGCCGATCTCTATAAACGATTCGGGGGGAAACCCCTGATAAATGCCCTCAAAGATTCGGATTACTTCTTTGTTATCGGCATCGTCGGAATCCTCGCCGAGCTTGGCCTCGCAGATCTCGCAAAACATATCGGGCATTTGCTGAACCACAAACATGAAAAAGTCCGCGCGACCGTCATCGGACAGTTTCGACGAACAGGCGGGGCAACCGCCGCGCGCGCGCTCACCGATTTCATTTCCAACGGCAAACACAACGAACAAGCGCAAATCGCCGCGACAACCCTTTCCCTTATCCCCATCGAGGGGGTGGACGATCTCCTCTTCGAGGCCTACAACGCCAATGAAGATTACGATATTCGGCTGGCGATCGTCACAGCGCTCGGGCGGCATCCGGGCCCGGATACAGCGGATTTCCTTCGCACGGTTGCTCACCAGACGCTCAAGGAACGGTTTTTTGACTTTATCGCCAAAATTCGCGGCGCAAAAATGAGCCTGCGCGTCGCGGCTCGTAAATCGCTTAAACAAATCGAGGGAGATCCCGAAGCCGAGGCGAAAAAGTAAATGGCCCGTCGCGTACGGAAATCAAGAGCCGGACTCGAGCGCTGGAATCAATTCGTTCAAATTCTTCGCGATATGAATTTCGCGTTTACCAATATTCGAATCTATCCTCCCACCCACACGGAAGTTAACTCGGTGATCACCCGGCTGCATGAAGCGGTTGGCCCTCTCACCGAAGAACTGGAAGACATCGGGTTCGGCTTCATGGACGACATGCTCTACGTCGAAGGTGCGATGTCTATTGAGCAAACCAAGAAGAACGAGATGCTTGTTGAACGCTTTTCGAAATGCCGCGTGAAATACATGACGATCATTAAAGGCGTCACGAAGAAAGATCTTCTGGATTTTTTCATCGCCCTTAATGATGAATCGAAAAAAGACGAAATCGGCCCGCCGATGGAAGCGGTAAAAAAGAAAGGCGTCGAGCATATTCATGTTGTTGAAGCCGAGGTCGATGACGTTGCGAGTAAATCCAAACTCGCTCGAAAAAAGACGCTCTTGGACTGGTATCAAAAAGCGATCGACACCCTGCAGCCCATTCACACGTCCATTAAAAAAGGAGAAGACGCCGATCTAACGGCGCTCTACCGCCTCGCCGATGACATGATGGCGACTATGCGGACAAAAGGGTATGAACCGTTCCTCCTGCTCCCCTATCTCGCGGATGGACAGGACCCGCACACAGCGCACTGCGTCAACGTCGCGATCACCTCTTGCGCCCTCGGAGAACTGCATGGGCTCAACTCAGGACAGCTTCAATCCGTCGCCGTGGCCGCCTTCCTCCACGACATGGGCCGATGCGTGATGCCGGCAGAGTGGGTTACCAGCCAATCGCCCCTCTCTCTTTTTGAACGCGCCGCCGCAGCACAGCATACCACCTGGGGTTTTCTGCTCCTCATGCGCAACAAAGAAATCCCTCCCTCGGTCGGGCTCATTGCGGCCCATCACCATGAAGGTCCAAAAAAGGAATATCCCGAAGGAAGCTACAAACCCGACGTTTTCCATAAACTCATTCGCATGGCGGATGTATACGACCTCGCCAAAATGAATGATGAATATTACTGGAAGAAACAACGCCGCGACCGCTACCTGCGCCACATTCTCCGCCAGCGCGGCACCTGGTACGATTCCGAACTCTCCAAACTACTCACCCAACTGGTCGGACTCTATCCCGTAGGCACCATGGTCCGTCTCGAAAACGGCCATCGCGGGATCGTTGTACGCGCGGAACCCTCCAACGTTGGGCGACCCAAGGTATACCTCTTCTCGGTCCCCCCGGAAGAAGCGGAAGAATATGCCGCACACCAAATCGCTGCCCCCGGACAGGAAGGGGAAGAAGCGCCCACCGTAGAAGTCGCTCCTCTAGCATCCGAAGATACCCCCCCCATCATCGCCGACCTCATGGACCTAACCCCCGACGGCCTCCACTTCAAACACAACATCGCATTCTCAACCCAACCCATCAATGACGAAAATGTCCACGCCCTCCTCGACGCCAAAAAAGAATTTTTGCTGAGTTATACGCTGTAGAGAGGTGCCAGGCACCGCGTGCGGTTGTTGCGTTTAGCGCCAGACGTCGATGACTTCGGAGTGGATTGCGTCTAGGTCGACGGCGGCGTTTTCCGGGTTGGGAGTCTTGAGGGAGACGGCGATGGTTGCGGCGGTTGAGGCGACGACGGCGGGGAAAATTTCGTAGAGGACGTTGGACAAGGACTTTGCTTCGGCAAAGCCGTGTGCGGCGAGCCAGCCCTTAAAACCTGGAATAATCGCTGTCCACCATCCGATTGGCGCGCTATTCCAGACAATCGTCACGACAAATCCCGTGATCATGCCTGCCAGAACACCCTGACGCGTCAGTCCCTTCCAAAATAAAGAAAGAACGATGGCCGGGCAAAACACCGATGTGATGCCAGCCCAACCAAAGAGGACAAACCAGAAAACGAGCGTACCGCCCTTCAGGGCAAAAACCAGGGCCAGCCCCATTAAAATGCAGGTCACGAGACGGCTCATTTCCGTCAGACTCTTGTCGCTGGCCTCAGGGTGCAAAATCTTCTGATACACATCTCGCACCACCGCCGACGAGGCCAAAATCAAGAGTGAGTCGGCCGTAGACATAATCGCCGCTAAAACCACTGCGATAAACAATCCGACGAGAATCGCAGGCATAAGTTCATTAACGAGCATCGGGAGCACTGTTTCCTGGTCCGTGAGCGTTTTAAATATCACCCGGCCGCACATCCCGGTAAAAACAGCGCCGCCATCGGCAAAAAGCGTGAACAAGGCAGCGACGACAGATCCCTGCCTGATTTCCTTGATGTCCCGCAACGCCATAAAGCGAACGGATAATTGAGGAGAGCCAAGGTACCCGATGCCTACGGTGGCAAGGCCGACCGCTGACAAGACGGATTTTATTCCAAACCCATCCGTACCCCAAGGACTAAGGAGTCCAGGATCCTGGGCACTGAGACCCTCGAATAAGGGTGTAAAGCCTCCGATGTGAACAATCGCAACGATCGGCAGCAGAGTAAGACCGGCAACCATCATCCCACCTTGAAGGAAATCGCTCCATGCGACTGCTATAAAGCCCCCTGCGACGGTATAGGCGAGAATAATGATGAGGCCGACCATGATGCCCCACAAATTGGGCAGACCCAGAAATGTCTCAAACGCCTTTCCCGTCGCGGCGAGCTGCGCTGACAGATAGGCGGTAACGAAAACGACTAAGACGATTGCCGAAACGATCCGAATTCCGTGCGAGGTATCGGAAACGCGGCTTTCGAGATAATCCGGTATCGTAATCGATTCATAGCGATCTGTAAGCGCCTTGAACCGCTGGGTTAGGAACACCCAACACGCCACGACCCCGAGCATCTCCCCCATCAGCACCCATAGTGCATGAGCACCCACGGCAAACCCCATTCCGGTTAATCCAAGGAGCAGCCAGCCGCTTTCCCCTGTAGCGCGGGACGAGAATGCGACAATCCAATAATTGAGCGTTTTCCCCCCAACATAGAAATCCTTAATGTCTTTAACGCGCTTGGAGGCGTAGTACGCAATAACAAACAGACCCGCAAAATAAATCGCAACAACGCCAAACTTGAGGAAGGAATCCAGCGTCACTGCTTTTCGCCCATTTTCTTATAAAAATACAAGACAAGCGCCATAGGAGGCGCCCAGCAGAGTGTGAAGAAAACCCAAAACTCCGTCACGGGTTTTATTATACAAGACCGTTTCTCGACTTTTTGGAACAAAGTGGAACTTTAAACGAATAGAAGTGAGAATTTTCGGATTAATTAGCCCTTTCAGGACAATTTTCCGTGAAAAATCGATTGTGCGCGTAAAGTATGTGGAAATAGTGCGAATCTGGAGAAACGGTCTCCAATAAGAAGGAGCCCCTGTCGCGACCGACGGGGGCTCCCGGAAACGGTGAGAGGGTTACTAAGTCTCTAAACCGATTCCTTAAACTGCTTCCTTGATGCTTTCTTCGATGGCGCCGGCGATGGTGTCGGCGTCGGCTTCGGTGATGCAGAGCGGGGGTTTGATGCGGAGGGTGTTGCCCCGTTGGCCGCCTTTGCCGATGATGACGCCGCGCTTTTTGCAGCCTTCCATGATTGCGGATGCCAACTCGGGGTTGTATTCCTTGGATTTTTTATCCTTAACGAGTTCGACGCCGATCATGAGGCCGTAGCCGCGCACGTCGCCGATTTGTTCGTATTTTGCTTCAAGCTTTTTTAGCTTGTCGCGAAGGATGCCGCCGATTTTTTCGGCGTTCACATCGAGCTTTTCATCTTCAATCACGTCGAGAACGGCTTCGCCGACGGTGCAGGCGATTGGATTGTTGCCGTAGGTATTGAAGTGCAAGCGACCCTTCAGGGCGTCGGCGATTTCGCGGGTGGTTACAACCGCGCCGAGCGGATAGCCGTTGCCGATGCCCTTGGCCATATCAACGATGTCGGGTTTGACGCCATATTTGGCGATGCCGTAGAACGCGTCCGGACCGAAGCGGCCCATACCGCATTGAACCTCGTCGGAAACGAAGAGGCCGCCAGCTGCCTTCACCATTTCATAGACCTTCGGCCAGTAGTTCAACTCCGGAGTTATCACGCCGCCGTTGCCCGACACCGGCTCGCCGACGAACGCCGCGAGTTTCCCAGCGGTCGAATGGTCAATGACGCCTTGAAGCTGGTCGGCGCAGATATCGGCCCACTGCTCGGTGGAAATACCTTCGGGACGGCGGTAGGAATAGTTTGCGGGAGCGTGGTACACGCCCGGCGCGTAGGGCGTCGAGTGGCGCCAAGGGCCTTGACCCGTAAGCGACATCGACATCAATGTGCGGCCGTGGAAACTATGCTGCAGCCCGATGAAATCGGAGCAGCCCGTATAAAGCTTCGCGAGCGTCGTCATCAACTCGGTCGCTTCGGTTCCCGAGTTCGTAAAGAACACGGCATCGAAGTCGGGGTTGACCGTCTTCGCCTTCTTCAGCATCTTCTCGGCGTAGCGCGGAAGTTCGGGGTACAGGAAAAGCGTCGTGGAATGCCACAACTTCTCCATTTGTTTTTGCGCCCGCTCCACCACAACAGGGTGGCAATGGCCGACGGAAACCGTCACAACACCCGCGAAAGCATCGAGATATTTATTCCCCTTATCGTCCCAGATGTACTGCAGCTTCCCATGAGAGATTAGAATCGGCTCATTAAAATAGGTCATCAACGGGAAGCAATGCTTCTCGCGTTCTTTTAATACTTCAGCGGCCGAGGGGCCGGTGTAGGGCGGGGCGTCTTTAGTTGCAGTGGTCATATCGTCTCCGTCAATTTTTCTTTAGATTGAATTTCGGCTGCCAATCGGCGTGACCGTCCTGGAGCAGATCAAACAAAGGCCAAACAGCACAGAAATCGTCGCCCGGACCGAAGGGCGCCTTCGAGATGCGAACGATGCTTCCATCCTCGTTCTTTCGAAACGCGGAAACACCTGGCTTAAATTTACCGTAATCAGGATGATCTTCACCTTCAAAACCCATCGCCTTGATGAATTCCGATTTTTCTCCCGACAACATCGGAAAAGACCAACCGCGCTTAGCCTTAAAGGCCTTCTGCGTTTCCACGGAATCCGCGGAAACAACAACGGCGGCGGCGCGGTCGGAAATGTACTGCCATTGTCCGTCCAGGCCATCGGCCCACAAGGTGCAATACGGGCACTGTGTTCCCATGTTGTGAATAACGAGCAGGTCTTTCTTATCCCCGAATAGCTCCGACAACTTAACGGCCTTGTTGTCATGATCGATCAGGACATGGTCCGCCACCTTTTCAGGAGTCAGCTTTTGCCTCAGCTCCGCGCGCTTCTTCTTGAGCTCCAAAATTTGCAGCTCGAGTTCGTCCAGTTCCGATATTTTTTCAGTGGTCGTCATCAGTAAATATTGCTCTCACGTTTCTTGCCGGTGAAATCAAGAAAGATAGTCTTGGATTTCGAGAAGAAGTTAATGCCTTCTTTCGCCATCTCTTTATCACCGACGGCGGAACCCTTCACGCCGCCAAAGGGCACCTGAGCCTCGCCGCCGATGGTCGGGGAATTGATATGGAACATCCCGACTTCAGACTCTTCCATATAGGTCATCGCTGTCGTGATGTCCTGCGTATAAATCGCACAGGTCAATCCAAAGACTGTGTCATTGGCGTATTCAATCGCCTGTTCGAGCGTCTTCACGCGAAACACGGCCAGAACCGGGCCGAACACTTCTTCCTGAGCGATTTTCATCTTCGGCGTGCAATGATCAAAGATTGTCGGCTCAACGAAGTAGCCAAACTTAAGATCGCCGTCCTCAACGCGATTTCCGCCGCAAACAATCTTGGCGCCTTCGTCCCGAGCAATCTTGATGTAGTCAAGATCGGTGTCGAGCTGTCCTTGATCGACGGCCGGTCCAAGACCGATACCCTCTTCAAGCGCGGGGCCGATTTTCATCGCGTTAGCGGCATCAACAACCTTCTTAAGGAACTCGTCTGCGATGTCTTCATGAAGAATCAAGCGGCTCGTGGCGGTGCAGCGCTGTCCCGTGGATCCAAACGCACCCTTGACCACTCCCGCTAGAGCGAGATCTAAGTCCGCGTCCTTCCAAACGATGCAGGGGTTCTTTCCGCCCATTTCGCAGGTGACCGGAATGCCGCGTTTGCCGCAAATCGTGTGCACGCGCACGCCGATCTGATTGGAACCCGTGAAACTAACCGCTTTCACACGATCGTCTTCCACGAGGCTGTCTCCGACTTCCGATCCCGCGCCGACGATGAAGCTGAGAACGCCCTTAGGCAATCCCGCTTCATCGAAAAGCTTCACCAGTTCGGAGGCAAGCCAGGGGGTGTTTGATGCCGGCTTAAAAATAACCGCGTTGCCCGCTACCAGCGCCGGGGCGATCTTCCAGCAGGGAATCGCCCACGGAAAATTCCAAGGGGTAATGATCGACACCACGCCGAGGGGTTCGCGCACGGTGTAGAGAAGATTTTTCGGGAGTTCCGAAGGAGCCGTGGTGCCCATAAAACGCAGACCTTCACCGGCGAACCACTCAAGAAGGTTGATGCCCTTCTCCATTTCACCAAGCGCTTCAGGAAGAATCTTTCCTTCTTCACGGGCAAGGATGCGCGCGAGGCGTTCCTTGTTCTGACGGGCCAAGGCCACAACCTTATCGAGCACACGCGCCCGGGCCGGAGCCGGCGTCGCCTTCCAGCCTTTGTAGGCTTCCTGCGCGGCGGCCAGCGCCTTTTGCACGTCTTCTTTCGACGCGCCTTTGCAGGTCGCAACTACTTCGCGCGAGTCCGAGGGGTTGACCGATTTGATCTCCCGCGTGCCCGTGCCTTCGACCCATTCGCCGCCGATGAATTGCTTCAAAACCGCGATATCGGTTTTCTCTTTTGTCGCTGTCGTCATATTGCTTCTCCTAAATTAGACCAACGCCGGTTCGAGCGTCTTGGAATCAAGCGTCTTGCCGTACTTCGCGCGTTTGATGAACTGCCCTTTCGGGAGCTTCGATGAAAGTTTTCCGTTTTCGACCATGTGATGACCGCGCATGAACACTTCTTTGATGGTGCATTCGACTTCGCGCCCTTCGTAGGGGTTGTAGTCGACGTTCATGTGATGGGTCTTCGCCGAGATCGTGTATTTTGTGCTGGGATCGATGATGGTGATATCGGCGTCAAATCCGATCGCGATGGTTCCCTTCTTGCCGTAAAGGCCGAAGATCTTCGCGGGGTTGGTGGCGGTGAGCTCCACGAACTTGCTCGGCGTGATTTTCCCCTTCTCCACCGCGTCCCACATGAGCTGCATGCGGTTTTCGATGCCGGGGGCACCGTTGGGGATCTTGGAGAAGTCATCCTTGCCGAGAACCTTGCCCATCTTCGATCCGTCGCGAAGTTCAAAACAGAACGAGCAGTGATCGGTCGCGACGGTTGAAATCGTCCCATCGTTAAGGCCGCTCCAAAGTGCGCGTTCATTGCCCTTGGGGCGCAGCGGCGGCGACATGACAAACTTCGCGCCCTCAAACCCTTCGCGCTGGTAGTCCTCATGCGAGAGATACAAATACTGCGGGCAGGTCTCCGCGATTACCGGCAATCCCTTGCGCTTCGCGCGGCGGACGGCGTCAAGAGCCTCCTCGGCTGTGAGGTGCACCACATAGAGGGGCGAACCCGCCATCTCAGCCAGAGCTATGCCGCGATTTGTCGCCTCAGCCTCGCAAGCCAACGGTCGGGTCAGCGCGTGCCACTCAGGCGAGGTATTGCCATTTTCGAGCGCTTCCTTGACCATGAGCTCTACGGTGTGGCCGTTTTCGCAATGCAATGAGACCATGCCGCCGTTCTTGGCGCTTTGGCGCATGGCGCGGAAAATCGCGTCGTCTTCCGACATCAACGCTCCTTTATAAGCCATGAACAACTTAAAGCTGGGGATGCCCTGCTCAACAATCGCGTCCATCTCGGGAACACGGCTCTCGGGCAGATCGGTGATGATGAGGTGAAAGCCGTAGTCGATGACGGATTTGCCGTCGGCTTTCTTGTGCCAGTTGTCGACGCCGGTCTGGAGGGATTCACCCGGGGCCTGGATCGCAAAGTCGACGAGGCAGGTGGTTCCACCCGCCGCGGCGCCTTCTGTACCGGTCTTAAAATCGTCAGCGGTCAACGCGCCCATAAACGGCATATCGAGATGCGTGTGCACGTCGATGCCGCCCGGCACAACCCGCATGCCCGTCGCGTCAATGACCTTCGCGCCGGCGGCGTCGAGATCACGGCCGATTTCAACGATGACCTCATCCTTTACGCCGATATCGGCGGTGAAGCGGTCGGATGCGGTTTGAATGTCCGCGTTTTTAATCACTAGATCTAATGCCATGTTAAGCTCCTTACTTCTTCTTAGAAATCAGTCCGTAAAACACGCCGGAAACGCCGAACGAGACGAACCACGCGTAGCTGTAAAGTTCCATCCAAAACGAAGAGACGGTCATCACCTTGATCGTCCCGAGAAAGCCGGGGACGCAGGGGGCGATACCGAGAACCAACGCAGCAATGGCCATCGGATTAAAGCCGCCCGTGTAGGCGTAGACACCCTTCGCGTCGTAGAGTGCGTCCAGGTCCAACTCCATCTTGCGCACCCAATAATAATCGGAGAGCATCACGCCCGCGATCGAACCCAAAAGCGCCGAATAACCAATCAGCCACGTGAAGATGTAGCCGGTGGGATCGGCGACAAGCTTCCACGGTTGAATCACGATACCGATGACTCCCGTGATGAGGCCGCCCATCTTAAACGAAATCTTCTTCGGCATAAGGTTCGAAAAACCGACGGCGGGGCTCACAACATTGGCTGCCAAGTTCGTTGACAGCGTCGCGAGCGTGAGCGCGAGCATCGCGAGTAAAACGACGATCGGATTCTGAAACTTCCCGAGAATCACGACCGGATCCCAGATCGGATCCCCCCCGAAGATAACGACAGTCGCCGAGGTAACCGCCACGCCGATGAAGGCGATAAAGGTCATTGTTGTCGGCAGGCCCATCGCCTGGCCCATGATTTGCTCGCGTTGATCGCGCGCGTGCCGGGAGAAATCCGGGATATTGAGCGAGAGAGTCGCCCAGAAGCCGACCATGCCGGTCAACCCGGGGATGAAGACCTTCCAGAACTGCCCTTCCTTAGCTCCCCCCACGCCGAACTCAGACGGCCGGCTCAGCATCTCACCAAATCCGCCGGCCGCGAAGTAGGCCCACCCGAGCAATGCCAGCGCCATCACGATCAGCACCGGCGCGGCATAATCCTCAATATGACGAATCGACTCCATACCCCGCCAAACAATGCCCATGTTGAGCGCCCAGAAAAACAGGAAACAGGCAAATTGGGCCGCGTTGATGCCCAGCCCGCCAATCAACGCCATCTCCGAAATTCCCGGCCAGAACACGAGCAGGCCTTGGTAAATCGCAAAGCCGCCGATCCAGGTTTGAATGCCGAACCAACCGCAAGCAACAAGTCCGCGCAGTACCGAGGGGATATGCGCCCCCTGCGTTCCAAACGCCGCGCGGCAGTACACCGGGAACGGGATCCCGTATTTCGTCCCCGCGTGCGCGTTGGCGATCATCGGACCAAGGACGATGACGTTGCCAAACATGATCGTCAGCATCGCCTGCCACCAATTCATTCCTTGCTGAATCAGACTCGCGGCGAGCATGTAGCTCGGGATGCAGACGGCCATGCCGACCCACAGCGCCGCGATATCGAACCTACCCCACTTACGGTCCTTCGCGCCGACGGGCGCGATATCCTCGTTGTACAGGGGCGAACCGGAGATGTCGCTGCGAAGCTCGACGATATCTGCGCTCATTTGGGGTGACCCGGAGATGTCGCGGCGAAGCTCGACGATATCTGGGCTCATTTAGGGAAGCATCTCCACCAAATCACCGTAGGTTTCCGGCCGGCGGTCCCGGAAGAACTGCCAGGTGTTGCGGACCTTCACGATTTCGTCAAAGTCGAGATCCGCCACAATTAATTCGTCTTTATCGCGGGAACCGACTTCAACCATTTGACCGCGTGGGTCGCAGAAGTAGCTCTGGCCGTAAAACTCACCGAATTCCCAGGGCTTCTCGGTTCCCACCCGGTTAATCGCGCCGATGTAGTATTGATTCGCAACCGCGTGCGCAGGCTGCTCAAGCTTCCAGAGATATTCGGAAAGGCCGGCTACCGTCGCCGACGGGTTAAAAACAATCTCCGCGCCATTGAGGCCGAGGATGCGCGCCCCGTCAGGGAAATGGCGGTCGTAGCAAATGTAAACGCCGACCTTGCCGTATTTGGTTTGGAAAACCGGGTAGCCGGTGTTGCCGGGCTTGAAGTAGAACTTTTCCCAGAAGCCGGGCGCGCAATGCGGAATATGATTTTTGCGGTAAGAACCCAGCAAGGTTCCATCGGCGTCGATGACGGCGGCCGTGTTGTAATACGTTCCGGGCGACGGCGTCTCGTAGATCGGAAGCACAATCACCATATTGTGCTTCTTGGCGAGCTTCTGAAAGATTTGCGTCGTCGGGCCATCGATCCGTTCGGCGGATTCGTACCAACGCACGTCCTGTTCGCAGCAGAAATAAGGCCCGTAAAAAATTTCCTGAAGGCAAAGCATCTGAACCTTCTTTTCGCCGGCTTCATCGACGAGCTTAATATGCTTGTCGATCATCTTTTTCTTGATGTCGGCGATCGAGTGATCGTCGATGGACCAATCGCAGGATGCCTGAATCAAACCGGCTCGGACGTTTCTTGCCATCTTTATTTCTCCTCTAGTCGTGAAAACGCTTATAAACTTCTTTATAGCCCGTCATGCCCGCAGCGGTGTACTGCTCCCAGGTCAGCGGCGCGTGCCCCGTCTCAACGTCTTCCATAGTAATGCACTCCTCAACAGGACACACCAGCGAGCACAAATTGCAGCCGACGCAATCTTCTTCGATCACGGTTGGGATTTTCCAACCCTTTCCGGTCTTGCCGTAGTCGGAGGGACGCACAATGCACTGATGTGCGGTGTCATTGCAGGCGATGAAGCACAAATCACATTCGATGCATGTGCTCGAATCGATCTTCGCCACCGTTTTATGGTGAAGATTCAGATGCTTCCATTCAACGATATCGCCGGCGGACTTGCCGATAAAATCGTCCAGCGTCTCGAATTCATGCTCACGCATCCAATTTTCTAATCCGGAAATCATGTCTTCCACAATGCGGAAACCATAATGCATGACCGCCGTGCAAACCTGAACACTGCTCGAACCCAACAGCAAAAATTCGGTGGCGTCGCGCCAGTCGGACACGCCGCCGATGCCTGAAATCGGCAAATTCTTCGTCTCAGGATCGTTTGCAATCTGGCTGACCATGTTCAAGGCGATCGGCTTCACCGCCGGGCCGCAATACCCGCCATGCGCACCCTTGCCGCCGATCGCGAACTTCGGCTTGAGGGTATCGAGATCGATGCCCATCACCGAGTTAATGGTATTAATCAGACTGACCCCGTCGGTCTTACCGGCCATCGCAGCCCGCGCGGGGAATCGAACATCAGCGATATTAGGCGTCAACTTCGTCAGCACGGGAGTCTTCGCGACTTCCTTCACATACTCGACTACTTTTTGAATGTACTCCGGCACCTGACCGACCGCGGCGCCCATGCCGCGCTCCGACATTCCGTGGGGACAGCCGAAATTGAGCTCGAGACCATCACAACCGGTGTCTTCCGCCTTTTTCACAATGTCATGCCAATTCTTTCGCTCACACGGCACCATGAGACTGACGATCACGGCATGTTTCGGGTATTTTTTCTTAACCTCTGCGATTTCCTTGAGGTTCACATCGAGCGGGCGGTCGGTGATAAGCTCCACATTGTTAAAACCGGCCATCTTCATTCCGCCGATGTCGATGGCGCCGTAGCGAGAGGTCACATTAACGACGGCCGGATCCTCGCCGAGCGTCTTCCAGACGGCGCCCCCCCAGCCATGATCGAACGCACGCATCACCTGTTCACCGGAATTTGCCGGCGGGGCGGAGGCGAGCCAAAACGGGTTGGGCGATTTAATGCCGGCCGTGTTGGAGGAAAGATCGACCTTTCCTTTGAGTTTCTTAAACGTTCGCGGTTTCAAGTGTTTTCGCATGATGGTGGTTTGGCGGCCGAACAGTGCGCACGCCCTCAATGGTTTGGATCCAATCAGAATGCTCCGGGCCCGGGGGGTTTCCCGGGAAGAGCGTGTTGAAAATTCCCAACGCCGCACGTTTGCCGTGTGCGGCCGCGTTCACGATTTCGGCGCCACCGTTAACCGCGTCCCCCCCTGCAAATACCATAGGATTGGAGGTCTGCAGCGTGGTCGCGTCAACGACAATGCGTCCTTTTTTATCAAGCGTGATGCCCGCGGTTTTAGAAAGCAGATCGACCTGTTTGGTCTGCCCGATGGCTTTCACAATACGATCGCAGGGGATCTCAAACTCCGAACCCTCGATCGGCAGCACCTTTCCGTCTTTTAATTCGGTGCGCTGGAGGCGAATGCCAGTGACCTTGTCGTCGCCGAGAATTGCAATCGGCATGGTTTGCCACTCGAACGTGATTTCATCGCCCGCAGCCAATTCGTATTCATAGTCATACGCCGACATATCAGCACGACCGCGACGATACGACATCACAACCTTCGGTGTCCCGATGCGCTTGGCTTGGGTAACAACATCAATGGCGGTATTGCCCGCACCGATGCAAACGGTGGTCTCTCCAGCGGGAATCGCGTCAAACTCGTGATTCTTGATGTACTCGATAAAATGAAGGGCCTCGTACACACCCTTCAGACCTTCACCCGGAATTGCGAGCGGTGCTGTCGCGCCCAGACCGACGCCTAAGAAAATCGCGTCAAACTTCTTTTCGAGGTCTTCAAATTTCAAATCATCCCCGAGAACGGTTTCGTAGCGAATATCGACGCCGAGGTCGAGAACCAGCGCGACCTCATCCAACGCGACCCTCTGATCCATCTTATACTCCGCCATCCCGTAGGTATTTAACCCGCCCGGCATCGGTTTTTTTTCAAAAACCGTGACCGCAAATCCCAATCGCCGTAAATACGCCGCAGCGGAAAGCCCCGCCGGTCCTCCGCCCACAATCCCAACCGTTTTGCCGTTGGGCTCTCCGGCCTCAAAAGGCTGAATACCCTTCTCCATCAGGGCGTCCGTTGCAAATCTCTGCAAGCGTCCGATTTCAATCGGTTTTTCATGCCAGCCGAGATATACGCACGAACCCTCGCATAAGGCTTCCACCGGACAGACACGGGCGCAGGAATGACCCATCGCATTGGCATCAAAAATTGTAATGGCCGATCCTAAATTGTCTTTCGAACCGATTTGTTTGATGAACTTCGGGATATTGATATGGGTCGGGCACGCAATAGTGCAGGGCGAGTCGTAGCAGTTGAGACAGCGGTCCGCTTCAACTCGCGCCTCCTCGCGGCGCATAGGAGGCGTCATTTCCTTTAACAGTGGAAAATCGTCGATCGTTTTATTGTTTTTATCGCTCATAAACGGAGTCCGGCTGAAGCATGCCTGAAGGGACATACAAACGGCGGACCTCCATTGTACCGCGACCCATAATTCCAAGTCAACCGGAGATTTGCAGGTCTTTAGACCTGGGCAATAGAGGCATTCTGATGTGCTTTAGGGCACATTTAGAGGCATCTTGCGGGTTTTCCCGAATCCGACAATACTGGGGACGCTATGCCTGAAATCGTCATTCTCAAGGGAAAGGCCGAAATCAGCCGAATTTCCCTATTTGGGAACTCCCTTTCCGTCGGGAGAGACCCCTCCAACGGAATTGTGGTCGATGATCCCCGCGTCTCGCGAAAACACGCCCGGATTTTTCGGGAAAACGACGATTTTATTTACGAAGACGTTGGCAGCACGATGGGCAGCCTCTTCAGTGGAAAAGAGGTCTCCCGGCATGTTTTTTCCAACGGCGACACCATTGAACTGGGACAATCCAGCCTTGTATTTGTAGCCATAGACGGCGATTTGGTCGATATCGAGGCCTCAACCCCGGGACCTGACAAAGGGTCGCTGAAAACCTGGCCCAACCTCGGCAACATGCTGGACAAGGTTGATGAGTCCGGTGAAAGTTCTCGACTTTTAAAAGCTTTATTTGAAATCAGCCTCGAACTCGACTCTGCGGAAGAATTCGATGATGTTTTGACTCGAATCATGGATAAGGCTCTGGTCATGATGGGCGGAGAACGGGGTTTCATCATGCTCCGGGATTTAGATTCCGGGCAATTACGTCTGCATTCGGCACGCGATACGCAAGGAGAAATCACAGGCGTCAACGCGGAAGGAGTCAGCAAGTCCCTCATGGAGAAGGTTCTCAACACAGGCGAACCCGTGCTCATCGACAACGCAATGGACCCCGAAATGCAAACCCGCAGCATGGTCATGAATCATATTCACTCCGCGATGTGCGTGCCCCTCAAGAACGGAAACGAAGTGGCGGGTGTGATCTACGCGGACCATCGCTCACGCTCCAGTGCCTTTACCGACACAGACCTTGCATTTTTCACGACCTTCGCCATCCAGGCTAAGGCGGCCATCGACTCCAGCCGGGCCTACTGGAAACTAGTCGATGGCCTATTCAGCGCCTCCGGAGACTTCGTCGCTGTTTGCTCCCCTGAGGGACGCATCACGCGGGCCAACAAAGGCGCGCTCGAACTGCTGGGCTTGGCTTCTTCTGAAATAGAAGGACGCCCCATCGAATCCATCGTGGCTGCCACTGACCAACCCGCGGCGCTTGTTTTGGTCCAAAAAATCACTTCCAGCGGTCGGGCGCAAGGAGAAACACTTCAATTGCAGCATTCGGATGGACGCCTGATCGCGATCAACCTCTCTGGATTTGTTATGCGGGACCGGCAGGGTTCGGTTCAAGGCCTTTGCCTGATCGGTCGCGACCTCACCAATGAAATGAAGCTCATCGCTCATTTGAAGAGCGTGACGGCACGGCTTTTCGAGGTCAACAACATGAAATCCGAATTTGTGGGAATGATCTCCCACGAGTTAAAAGGCCCTCTCACGGTCATTCTGGGATTTGCCGATATGCTCAGGAAAAGTCCGGACATGCTCCAAAACCCGGAGAAAACCTCTCAGCGCCTCACCCAAATTATGTTGGCCGGAGAGAGAGCAAACACCCTGATCGGGGAACTCCTGGAACTGAATCAACTCGAAACAGGACGTACTGATTTGAAGGTGGCCCGGCTCGACGTGATCGAAATACTAAACGCCTCCGTGCAAGGCCTCGCGCTCTCCGCCCAGAAAAACAATATCACCGTGACGATCACAACCCCGGAAAAAACTCCGCAGATTTTGGCGGATGCTAATTTAATTCGACGCGTCTTCGATAACCTTATTTCCAACGGCATCAAATACAACAAAAACGGAGGAAAGCTCGCAATTTCGATCCTTGTGCACGCCGGCCAAACCGAGTTTCGATTCAAAGACGAAGGCGTCGGGCTTTCGGCCAACGATCAAAAAAATGTCTTCACCCAATTCTTTCGATCGGCGAATACCGCACAATCCCACAAAGGAACGGGTCTCGGCCTTTCCATCGTCAAGGCAATCGTCGAACGCCACGGCGGAACACTCTCCCTGGAGAGTGAACTCGGCAACGGAACGACGTATATCACCACATTGCTTCTAGAACCGCCCAAAATATGAGCGGCGAAGCCAAATATGAATTCGACGACTCCTGGGACAATGCCTCACGGGAGCCCCTTGAGATATTCGCGCATATTCGCATGTTTCCGATGCTGCTGGTGCCCCTGCTTTTCGGGACCCTGTGCATCTTTTGGTTTTCGCATTCCGCCGGAATGGGAGCCTTTCGCGCCGGTATCGCCGCACTCGTTTTTCTCGTCGTCTGGACCCTCACAACCGCCTTCCTCCCGACGATTTTTAAGGGCCTCTTCGTAATCCTCATCATCGGCGTTGCGGGATGGGCCTACATCATGATTCGCGCGAAAATGCCGGACATGCTCCAAGCGGGTCTCATGACCTTTATCGCCGTTGCACTCGCCACCTTCATCGGGGTCACAATTCTACGAGCCGAATTTCTTGTACCGGTTGCCTCCGATCCCAAACACCTCGATGTAGCCGTTCGTCTCGAATCAATCAAACAGCGCCTGCCCCATGCCGCCCCAAGCCCAAATTCCGGCGGCACTCGAAAAGGTCGTCGCACGTGGATTGGCGAAGGATCCCGGGGACCGCTACGCGTCGGCTCAAGGGTTTGCGGAAGCCCTCGCGTTTAAACCTCCGGCACCCGCTCCCCTATAAATACCCGGCGCGGTGAATTTCATAAAAAAACCATCCCAGACTCGCCAACGGATAGAGAACCCAAATCCCCGTTGACGCCGCTCCCATTAACGTTTTCATCCCGTTGGAAATGAAGACGGGCATATGATCGAGCAAAGGCGTCCAGAAAACCAACAGCCACAAAACAAACGCGGCGCTGCTCGCCGCCAACAGCAGCGGATAGCTGGCACGAATAAAAACAACGGAACGCAGCCCCGGCGTGCCCATACCGATCTCTCCGTCACCCAGCCAAAAATTCCGCTTTTCCCCGCGCCACACAAATACGTCCGGGGACGGCGGCGGCAACAGCAAACGCCGCACCGTTTCGAGATCGACGTTTTTCTTTTCTGTTTTCGCATAGGCTTGAAAATCAGCCCCCATACGCTTCAAGCGCGCCAAAACACCGTCGTCAACGTCCCGGTCTTTGAGCACATACGGCTTTGCAAGAGTTTCCGCATCCCCGGTGTTTTTCGAAGTTGCTGATTTAATTCGCTGCACGAGTTTTTCGGACGGGGTTTCTTTAAACTCGAAGATGACCCGCACGAGTGTCGGTTCCCCCCACCCTTCAAACACGTAATTGAGTGTCCCCGGGATCGGTTCTTCGATGGTGACCTGCAATTCTTCAATCCGCATCGGCCCGAGATTCCAGTAATGGCGCAGCCGCAAATAGGGCCGCACCACCATCACAGCCTCGCGATTTTTTCCAAACAAGGATTCTCCCGACGATTCCCTCAGCCATTCGGAGATGACATACGAGCGGGGACGAACGCGCGGTTTTTTCGTTTCGAGGACTTTGAATACCGGCGGTGACGTCGCAAGAGACGGTTGTGTTGATTCCGTTTTCGCAACCGCGCCGCATCGAAGCGATCCCAGCAGCGAAATCAAAACCCCATCGCGCACAATGCGCCCGGTGAGTTCGTATCGGTGCCCCTCACACAACAGCAACCCTTCCAGACGGCGGGAATCGACCGAGTCCTTCTTAATAAAAACAGGGTCCCCCGATATGAGCTCAGAGATAAAATAATTCTCCCAACGTCCCTCGGCCTCTTTTCTTAGACCGGAAGCATCGGTGCGATTGCTCCGCGCCGCTTGGAATTTCTGGGCTTGCGGACCCTTAAGCCGCAACACGAGGACTCCCGATTTCTGCGCGGACCACCCCGCAGGAGGCGCGCTCACTCTTAAATCGGCCTCCGCGGCCGAAAGCGAAAAAACCGCCAACAAGGACAGGAGAGAGTTCACGGATAGAATGTACCCGGCAACGAGTGTTTTAGCCAGATGGGCCTTTAGACCTATATTTTTCGGGCCTCTTCGGCCCTGATTGCCAGACAAGCGCCCGGGTTATCCTATTAGCTATGAAGCCGCAATTCGTGCTTCCGGCCCTATTATTGGCAGCGCCTGCCGCCGCCGATCCGGTTATCGTGCAGCGGGTTATTTTAGACGAAAATAAGCCCCAGGTCTTCAAATACCGGAAACTCGGCGAGGGCTACAGTTGCAAAAATGGCATTGGTTTTACAGGGAAAAATGACATACCTCTTCCCAAACTCATTAAAACTAAACGCGGCGCATGTGGACAATTCGCCGATGCCCGCCTCGATGAAACGAATCTGCGCGGCGCCGACTTCAGGGGTGCAGACCTCAATTCGGCTCATCTCAATAATGCCAATCTCAAGGGGGCCCAGCTTCGATCCGCTGAAGTCAATTACTCCCTTTTGCTCGAGGCGAACCTCGCTGAATCCAATGCCGAGCACGCAAACTTTGTGGCAAGCCGCCTCGACGGAGCCAATTTCAAACGCGCAAAACTCATGGGTGCCAATTTTGTGGTCTCCTCCATCATCGGCGCCAATCTGGTGGAAGCAAACCTCAACGGAGCCGTGATGAACGGCATCGATGCCAAAAAAGCCAGGATGGGAAAATCAACCATGCGGGGGGTCGTTGCCCGAGGCGGTGATTTTAGAGCCGCTTCTTTAGCCGGAGCGGATCTGCGCAATTCCGACTTTTATCGCGCGGACCTGCGACGCGCAAAACTTACCGGCGCGGATTTTCGTTCGGCGAACTTATACGATGCCGACCTGCGGGGAGCCGACCTCACCGCCGCCGATTTGCGCTATGCAAACCTCAGCAAGACCGATTTGCGCGGGACCAACCTCAAGGACGCACGGCTCAAAGGCGCAAAACTCTCCGGGGCGATTTTCAATGATCGCACCGTGCTTCCCATCGACCCGGTCGACGCTGAAGACCGAGGCATGATCGAAGAGTAGTACCCTATACGCGTGCTCCCCGAATTAGCTGAAGGCCAAACTATTCGCTTCGAACGCCCGATCACCGAAGACGACGTTTTGAAGTTTGCAGACGTTTCCGGCGACAAGGGACGTCATCACATGGAGAAAGACCAACAAGGGCGTCTCATGGCGCACGGTCTTCTCACAGCGACCCTGCCGACCAAACTCGGAGGCGACCTCAATTACATGGCTCGCAAGATGGCCTTCGACTTCATGCAGCCGGTTTATTCGGGCGACACCCTCATTTGCGTCGGAACCGTCGTCTCCATCCTTCGCCGCCCCAAACGCCTCAAGGCTCGATTTAGTTTTGAAATCAAGAACCAGCACGGGGACATTGTCGCCACCGGCTCCACCTTCGGTTTTATTTTAGACCAATGAAGCGCGTCTACATCCTCGTTGTACTCAATATCATTGTAGGCGCCTGCACGTGGGCGTTCAATGAGACGCTGACGGTGATGGACACCGTTGAGATGATAAAACTGCGCCTGCATGGTGTTCAAACCCTGCATACCGAAACTCTTGATATTCTCGTCCGGGATCGATGCGAACGCGGAAGGCCCTGCCGCTGCGTGGCTTTGGTTCACGGGCTGGGCGACAACAACAAAACTTGGGGCAATGCCCTGCTCGCCACTCCCAAGGGGGTGCGGGTGTACGCCCCCAACATGCCCGGCACCGAAGGAAGTCAACGACCGGACTCCCCTGCCGGCTGGAAAATTCCAGCCCAATCAAACGTCCTGCAATCGGTTCTTTCCGGAGTGGAAGGCTGCCCCTCGTGGACAGTCGCCGGAAACAGTCTTGGAGGCTGGACCGCCTCGTGGCTTGCACTGCATTGGCCCGAAGGAGTTCAAAAACTCGTCCTCGTAAATTCGGCGGGACTCACAGATTCCACCGGCTCCTCCGACCTCGCGGCGAAAACCCTCGCCAGCCCGACTATCGAATCCCTTAAAAAATTCACCAAACTCGCCTTCCACCAAGAACGCTCCATACCAGAACGGGTATGGCCCGATGTTCTCGGCCGCATTCTCAGGCGCGGCACCTACGAAATTGCATCCGCCATCACGCAAGAAGATTTTCTCGATGGCAGGTTAGGGGCCTTAAAAATGCCCGTCACCATTCTCTGGGGAAAATCGGACGGCGTCATCCCGCTTGCACAAGCGGCTCACTTCAAAAGCGAAATCGAACACGCCTCGGTCGTGATTGTGGAGAACTGCGGGCATTTACCGCAGAAGGAATGTCCGGCGGCGCTCATTGCCGAGATTTACTAGAGCCCAAGAGGAAAAACGCCGCGAGCAGGCCCAATACAAAACCGACCCAGGTATTCACCGCGATAATGCCGCACGCGGTTGCTACCGCTACAAAAAACTCTTCCCGGTCAGCGCACTTTCGAGCAGGAAGGGTCAGCTCCAAACCGGCGAAAACCAGCAGAACGCCAAGCACCGAGGCGGGATACCACGTCATAAAACTGACCGCGGCGGCGCCGAAAACCAACCCTAAAAATATTTTAGCCGTGCCCAAGGCGACCACACTGCCGCCTGTTCGCGCGCCGAAGCGATGCTGCGCCGCGAGCCCCCCTGAACCGTGGCATGCGGGCATGGCCCCAAACAGGCAAGCCCCGATATTCATCAGGCCGACACTCACAGCCATCTTTTTCGCTGGGATCCCGCGACCCGGATAGAGCTCGGAACTTAACGCGCAGACCGCAATCACCGAGTTCAACAGGGTTAACGGGATTTGCGGCAGCGCTCCCTGAAGCATGCCGACCTTCCACGCGCCCCATTGAGGGAAAATAAATTCCGGCCCCCGCCAGCCGAGCGTGAGTCCGGACAAAAGTTCGCCGTGGCCGACGAAGAGAATAAGGATTCCCCCCAAAAAAATAACAAGCGCGGAAGGAAATTTTTTCCAGCGATTACCCAGCAAAACCAATGCAACCGCAAGAAGCGCCACGACCCTGCTGTCCAATCCCGCCCAGCCAAGCCCCATCACCATGGAAACACCCTTGGACGCGAGTTTAAGTCCAACACCCAACTGAATACCCCGGACCACCGGGCGGGGAATGACGCGCTCCGCCCACTCCACCGTCCCGGTCATGCCTAACGCCAAAATCACCATGCCGGCGGTAAATCCCGCGGCGGCGATTTCAACGGGGAGCAATTGCTGGGCGATCGCAACAGCGGCGATCGCCTTCATCGGCTGTACCGGAACCGGTTGATTAAAAATAATTCCCGTGAGGATGTTAAACAAACCCGCAAAAACGAGAACCGTGCCTGCATCCAAACCACAGACAATGATCAAGGAGGCCGTGAGGGGAATAAAAGTTCCCAGGTCTCCTAGAGATCCCGAAAGTTCGTCACGATTGAAGCGTAAGTGACGAAGTCTGTCGCGCACTTACCAGATGCCGACGCGTTTGTCGTTGGAAAGATGGAGCACATCTCCATCCTTCACGCTAAAGGCCTTGTAAAACTCCGGCATGTTGCGTACGACGCCGTTCACGCGGTATTCCGATGGAGAATGCGGGTCGGTCGCCAAACGCACGCTCAAGGCCTTGTCGCGAATTTTTCCGCGCCACACCTGGCCCCAGCCGAGGAAGAAGCGCTGCGGCCCGGTAAATCCCTTAATGACGGATGACTTTCTTCCAATGAGCGAAAGTTCGTACGCCCGATAGGCCACCGTCAGCCCTCCGAGGTCACCGATATTTTCGCCTTGCGTGAGTTCGCCGTTAACAAATTCACCCGGCAGGGCCTCAAACGCCGAATACTGGGAAACCAAAAGCTCGGTGCGTTTCTTAAAGGCCGCCCGGTCCTTTTTTGTCCACCAATTTTTCAGCACCCCGTCCCCGTTGTATTTAGATCCCTGGTCGTCGAAGCCATGGCCCATCTCATGGCCGATCACGGCGCCGATGCCGCCGTAGTTCACCGCGTCATCCGCCTTCGCATTAAAAAACGGCGGTTGTAAAATCGCTGCGGGGAATACAATTTCGTTGAGCGTCGGGTTGAAATAGGCATTCACCGTTTGCGCGAGCATGCCCCATTCGTCCCGATCGACGGGCTTGCCAAGTTTGGCGAGACGGCGATCGTACTCGACACGCTCGGAACGGATCACATTGCCTATGAGATCATCGGCGGACACAACGAGCTTCGAATAGTCCTTGAATTTTTTCGGGTACCCGATTTTCGGATTAAACTTTGAGAGCTTATAGAGAGCTTTCTTTCGCGTCTCCGGGCCCATCCAGGCAAGACTCTTAATTCGCTCGCCGTATGCGGCGCGAAGATTCTCAACAAGCTGAACCATGCGCTTCTTCGAAGAAGCCGGGAAGAACTTCTTGACGTAAATGGCGCTGACATCTTCGCCTACCGTGCCGTTGACCAGCCCGACCGCACGTTTCCAACGAGCGCGAATCTCAGGCTGCCCGCTTAAGGCTTTGCCCGAATACGCAAACGCCGCGTCGACAAAAGCATCGGACAAATAGAAAGCACGCGCCTCGAGAACTCTCAGCTTCGCATAGAGCTTCCACGTCTTGAGATCATGTTTAGCAAGAACCTGTTTGAATCCCGGCAGGTAGCTGGGTTCGGTAACAATGATTTCCTTCTCTTCGGAGCGGATGCCGGTTGCCTTGAAAAATCGCTGAACGTCCAATCCCAGCGAAGCAAGCTTGCGTTTGTTGTAGGTCTTGTCGGCATCACGGCGCTGGACCCGGGTCCAGTGATGCTTCGCGAGCGCCTTTTCCACCATATAGACGGTTTTCGCTTTTTTCGCGGCATTCGTCTCTCCGCTCAGCTCAAACATCTTCTCCGCAAAAACGAGATACGCAGCGCGAATCGCTTTGGAGCGGTCGTCTTTTTTGAAATAGTAGTCGCGGTCGGGAAGCCCTAATCCGGAGGCGCCGAAGTAGACGATGTTTGTTGCGACATCTTTTTTATCGGCCCGAATGCCGAAGTAAAAAGGAGAGTCGATTCCCCAACTCTGCGCGCTGCCGAACCAATCGATCAGGGTTTTCTTCGTCGCGATTGCATCGATCGCCGCGAGTTCCCCTTTAATCGGATCCATGCCGAGAGCTTCAACGCGTTTCTCATCCATAAAGCTGCGGTAGAGATCAGCAATGCGTTGGTTGGCGGCACCGGCGACGTTTTTCTTTTTCGAGAGTCCTTGGATGATGCCTTTCACTGCGGCTTCGGAATCGTCACGCAGTTGGTGGAAGGCGCCAAAAACCGACTTATCATCAGGCATTTTGTAATTCTTAATCCAGGTGCCGTTTACGTAGAGGTAAAAATCGTCCTGCGGGCGAAGGGACACGTCCATCGCGGATGTGTCGATGCCCAGGCGGGTGTTTAAGGCCTTATTGTTGGATGTCGCGCAGGCGGCACTGGAAACTAATAATCCGGCAACGAGGCCGGTCTTTTTCAAAGTGGTCATGGGAATCCTCCGATAGTTCATTCTACCACCTACATAGACCCCCATCCTACAGGTCAAAGGACCTGTCTTGTTGATTTCCTTCCGCCGTCTTATTTCACGTTGGCGAGAGGGACCTCTTATTCGCATTACTGCAATAGGACCTACTTCTTCGAGGGCCTAATGGTGAGACCTGCGGGGACGATAGACCTTCCAGGTTAAAGACCAACGGCGGTAAAATGACCTATGTTTAAAAAGGGAATGGCAGGCGTTTTATCGGCCGTCCTGATCGGGCTTCCTCCTTATGAAGCCTGCGCCCGCAGCCTCACCGCCCCCGTACGTGTTGCCGGAGCAACCCTCACGGGCACCCTGCATCCTCTCGTCACACCCGGACTCACGTCCACACTCTCGACACTGGACTCGACCCTGGCCCCAGGCTTAACCGGGACACTGCCGGTCCTCACTCCGATCACGCTTGTCCCATCCCAAAATTTAAAAATCGTTGCCCCTAGCGCCGTGAGGGCGGCGAACATCAACGTCTCCCCGGCAGTACGTTCCGTTAGAATTGCGGCAAAGGCCCAAACCCCAAAACCACTCGCGAAACTCCTTGCCCAACAAAACAGCATCGCCGAAACAGCCCAATCCCTGGCCGACATGCCCGCAGGCAATGCTTCCGCCGCGGGAATCGCGATCATGGACAAAATTCTTGGGGAGCAATCCTTTAACAGCGCCGACTCTCCACGCAATGAGGGATACGGACTGCAGACCTTTGATTCCGAAGGCAATCTCAGCGATAAACATCCCAGCCAACTCGTGCCCGCGTCAGCCGACTCACCACGCAAAAAAGAACGCCGGCCGCCGACACCGCAGGGAATGGATGCAATCAGTAAGGTTCTCCCGACAACAGCCGCCGGACAATGGGGCGCGGCATTGTTCACCGGAGGACTCGCCGCCGGAGCGTATTTCGGCTCGAGTCATTTGGCGACCATGGCTCTCACCGGAATATTGGCGCATGCACCGGTGGCCGCGCTCGTGGCGGCAGGCATTTTCGCCGCCTCTGCAATTTCTTATCTCGGTCTCGGCGTACGCGTGATGCTGGCGCGCAGCGGCACTATCGAAGCCGGCGACCACAGCCCCATGAAGCGCCCCTACGCCTTCTTTCAAAAAGGCGGCTTTCGAAGTATTCTCTTTACGCCCGTCGATAGTGAAAATGCCCCGTACATGCCTTCCTACGCAAAATGGACGCTCACGCTGCACGCGCGAGTCCGCAAGAAGGCCGGGAAAATTCTTGGATATACAGTTCAGACCATCGTTAACGTTCGTTATTTAGTCGGCGAGTCCATCGCCTTCGGACGTTCGCTGCTGGGCCTCTTCCCCCTGATCAAGTCCATGTACCGAGGCGACAAAGAGGTAAAACCCTTCGTCAAACAATACCGCAAGTCCGTCTGGACCCTGCAGGGCATCAATGTTGTGCAGGCCGTCATGGGAGTCGCAACGAGCTACGTGGTCGGCGCGCTCATCGACGCCGCAACCGAAAATACAATGGGTACCGCGGTCATGTTCGCAGGCGCCATGGTCGCGATGATGCTCGCCAACGCTGTTCTCAACACAACCTACGGCTGGATCAAGGGCCGCCTCACCAGCAACGTTCTTACAAGTTTCCGTGAAAATCTCTTCGGGCATTTGCTGCGCCTACCCTTTGGTTTTTTTGGAAAGGAAAAACCGTCCCAAGTCGCCGCACGCATGAGTGTTGATGTCGCCAACCTCGCTACCAAGAACATCGGCATCCCGGTGATTCTTCCCTATTACGGGGCGATGGCTCTGTTCGCCGGCATCATGATCACGCTCACCAGCTGGCAAACCACCTTGCTCGTCACCCTCGTCGGCATTCCCCTTTCCTTAGTGGCGCACATCTACGGCAATAAAGCGGAACGCCTCAATGAAGCCCAGGTGAATCGGCGCGCGGAAATGATCAGCGCGGGAGAAGAGACCCTCAGCCGGGCCCGCGACATTCGCGCCTTCGCCACCGAGGATCTCGAAACCAACCGCTACATCGGCAGCGTGGACGCCTTCATCGGCACACTCATGCGAAAAACACGCATCTCCTCAATTTATACCGGGGGCATGGACCAACTCTACCACGCGGCTTTCTACCTCTCGGTTCTCTTCATCGGTCTCTTCTCGTTTATCGCCACCGGCGAACCCACCATCGGTCAAACCATGGCCATGGTCGGCTACGCGGGTTACATGCGCCAAGCCCTCGCCGGATCCTTAAGCCTCTACACCCAGTACCGGGAGACAACCGGCTCCTCACGCCGGGTCCTCGACTACCTAAAAGAAAAACCCGCCGTAAACGAAGCCCCCGACGCTGTGGATCCCGGCGTTCTGAAAGGAGGCGTCTCTTTCTCGGGCGTGGACTTCAGCTACGACGGAAAATACAAGGTTCTCCAAGACATCAATTTTGACGTGGCTCCCGGCCAACACGTCGCACTGGTCGGCGGCGAAGGGTCAGGCAAAAGCGCCCTGCTGGACTTAATTGCTCGACTCGACGATCCGACCGTGGGCGGCGTCTCCTTCGACGGAAAGGCGGCGACGACTCTTAAATTAGCCGCTCTGCGCCGACAATTATCCCTGCTGCACGATAACGGCATCTGGCTCGATGACCAGACCGTGCGTGATAATTTGACCTACGGCCTAAAAGACGAAGTTTCGGACGAAGAGATTTTAGAGGCTGCCCGCAAAGGCGGTGCCGACTTCCTCGAAAATACTGGCACGTTCCCCGACGGCCTGGACACAATTTTGAATGAAGGCAATTGGCGATTCACCGCGTTTCGCAAAAAACAATTGGAAATTTCGCGGGCAATTCTCGCCGATCCCCGAATCGTTTTGCTCGACCGCCCGGTCTCAGGACTCAACGATTTTGAAGCAGCCCGAATCGAAGCCCAACTCCGCAAGTTAACGGCAGGGCGCACCTCCTTCTCAATCGGACAACGCATCGAAGACGCCCGTTCTGCGGATGTTATCTTCGTGATCAAAAAGGGGACCATCGTCGAACGCGGACGCCACGACGAACTAATGGCCGCAGAGGGTGTTTATTACAACCTCTGGATCTCTGAAAAAGCGAAAGAAGCCGCCGAAAAATAAACCCCTAAAGTCTTTGCCAGCTCCTCGGATAATGAGGGGGTATGCCTACCCTCGAAGGAATTTCTGTCGAACAAAAAGCGCTGGAGATGAATCTCGACAGCGGAAAATACGGCACGATTGCGGAAATCGGCGGCGGCCAGGAAACCGCGCGTTGGTTTTTCCGAGTTGGGGGCGCGTCCGGTTCAGTCGCGAAAACCGTGTCCGCCTACGACATGCAGGTCAGCGACGCCATTTACGGCTGCTCCCCTCGCTACGTTTCCGAACAACGCATCAGCACCATGCTGGATCATGAATACGACCTGCTGCTGAGCCGGCTCACCAAAAGTCGCGGAGCGAAGAGCACGTTTTTCGCGTTCGCCAATACCGCCGCCGTACGCAGCTACCGCTGGCGCAAGGACGGCAACGGCTGGCTCGGCATTCAATTTCAAACAAAGGCGAACGGGCCAGCACACCGAATTATTCTGCATGCCGGTCTTCGCGGGTCTGAAACCGCCGACCAACAGGAAACCCTCGGCGTTCTCGGCGTGAACTTAATCTACGGCGCGATGTTCCTGCATGCGGAACCCGAAGCCCTTGTGGACTCACTCTTCGATCACCTCTCCCTGAGCCACGCGGAGATCGACTTCATCCGATTCGAAGGCCCGGCCTTCTCAAAAATAGGAAATCGGCGCATGAATCTTCGCCTTGTTCACAGCGGCCTCGCCGAAGCCGTCGCCTTCACCGCAAAAGGACGTCCGATCGAACCAAACAGCCTGTTGCGCAATCGAGCGCTCTTAACGCTGCGAGGAAGCTTCAACCCGGTTACCAATACCCACGTTCGCATTTTGGAAGCTTCGCTAAGCCGCTTTCGACAGGAGTTTTCCCTCAAAGAAGAAGAGGTCATCGCCGCTCCCGAGATTTCACTGCACAATCTAAAATCCTCCGATCGCTTCTCGTCGAAGGACTACCTGCATCGGCTGACAACCTTGGCCCGCCTCGGCTACCCCGTACTCGTCACGAACTTTCCGGAATTTTACCGCCTCGCCGATTATCTCTCGCGTCACACCGACCGCGAGATCGCCTTCGCCACCGGCATCAAACTACTGCAAAATATTTTTGAGGAAAAATATTACGAAGGACTTAAAGGCGGAATCCTGGAAGCCTTCGGCCGCATGTTCACCAACCGGGTTAGGCTCTACGCGTATCTGGGGGAAGGACAACATGCGGGGGACCTGAGTACTGTTAATAAATTACCCGTGGCGCCGCATTTGCGTCACCTCTACCAGCATCTCATCCGCAACCATTTCATTCGAGCGGTTCGGCCGAAAAAGATCAGCGGGACGCAGAAGTTGTCGCTCCAGATACACCGGAATTAAGTTTATTAGGATTTCTCAGAAGGGGTTTCGCTGAATTTAAGCAAACCTTCGGCTTCCTCAATATGTTCTTTGCCAACGCAAACTTCAACGCCTCCAAGCGCAAGAACCTTAAAAGGATCCAGTCGGCAAATATCCGAGTTCAAAAGGAAAGCGGGAATTTTCCGCGCCATCAGCATTTCGCATACAAACCCGGCTTCAATCGCATCATAACTGAAAAAAAACAATCTTGCCCTCTCCGGAGTTGTTGCTATTGTAGAAACGCAGACCGGAAAAGATGTCCCGGGCCAATGCGATCATGAGAAGAATCTCTACCCCGGCAAACGCGTGCGAAAGTTTGGGAATTAGATCGAGGGACCAAGACAGAGACGCTATCGTTGCAGCATAAATCCCGCCAACAAGAAGCACCTTCTCAAGCCTTCCCTCTATGAATTCACTGATGGGTGAAGCGTCCTTTCGGCCTTCCATTTCCCCGCCGGATTTCTCGATTATCTGTCCCAGCGATTTTATATCGAAACAGATCGCCGCGATCACGTAGCAAGCGGCCACAATGAGACACAGCAAGAAGATTCGTCCCCCCATGTGCCCGAATCTGAAGAAGTCCGCCATTGCGCCTGCCACGGCCAGGCTGGGGAAAAAACCAAAAACAGTGAGAGGGATGGCCGTTATTCCAGACGAGATTGCGATCGCAGCAACGCCAACCTGGCTCATATGAATCGGGAGGAACGTGCGTGTCTCTGGGTACACTTTATTCCCCACCTTTTTACGCTCAAGCTGCACGGGGATCTTCAACTGCAGAGATTCCATAAACACAACAGCACCAACAATCAATCCCAACAAGATAACGATTAGTTCGGGGCGTTCGAGCAGGGGTTGATAGAAAAGATTCCTCACCTTAGAACCAAAGAGAGAAGATAAATCTAGAAAGATCAGAACAAGCACTCCATTGGCCACTCCTCTCTTTGTGATTTGCTGAGCCAACCACGGGGCAAAGAGGGCGCCTGCGGTCAAAGAAATTACCGCGACTGGAAAAAAAGGAACGCTCGACGCATTTACAATGGACAACCCCGATGGGGTCGGCATGGAATTAAATGTTGCTGCGATCAAACAAGCATGCACGGCTGCAAATAGGATGGTTAGCCGCAACACCCTTCGACGCCAAATATCCCCGCCATCAGCAGAAAAAAATCCTGCAATCTTGACCAAATACAGAAACCCGGCTGCGGCCAGGAAAGGGCGTATTCCCAATGAGAGAATCGAAAATTGGCCCATCGCTCCGGCGACGAATTTGTTAGAACTGGCGAGATTCGTGGGATCAGACGAAGTGAGGGCGCGGATAACATCGAGGTTTAATCCTGGGATAGGAATGATGGACCCGATTTTATAGGCGATAAGCGCGCCAATCGTAAATAAAATCCGGTTTCTTGTCTCAGGCTTTATCTCTGGTATGAAATCTCCGTAGCGAACCCGGAATGTTCCCTCTTGCTCCTGCGAGCGATAGCATAACGCCATTGTCAACTTCGAACAATGAATGAATCAGAAACGGCCGCATTCGAATCTGGCACCCTAAAGAAACCGTGTTATAATATCGGCGTCGGGCAATTAGCTCAGCGGTAGAGCGTTCCCTTTACACGGGAAGGGCCGGGGGTTCGATCCCCTCATTGCCCACCATTTTCGAGAAGCGCCGACTCATTCAAACGAGTCGGCGTTTTTGCTTGGCAGCCGGCCCCAATCTCAAATCGAATTTTTAGAGTTATGTTTATTATTTAAGGCCTATTCACCCTGTGAGTTCAATTCCGAAGTGCAACACCCTATCGCATCCGGATATGATGAGGGTGAAATGCCAAGTAATTACAAGCAGTTGTCACACGAAGAACGAGACCGACTTTCGGTCTACAACGCTCAGAAATTCTCCCTTCGCAGGATCGCCAGGTTAATGAGGCGCAACGTCAGCACCATATCACGCGAGCTCAAACGCAACGCCGCGCCCGTTAATACAAGCTACTACCTGCCCAATAGAGCCCAAGAGCGAGCTGACGCACGCAAAGCGCTGGCACACGAACGCCAGCGCATTCCCGAGCCGCGTCTGCGTGCTTTCATTACCTACAAACTTAAATGCAAATGGTCCCCAGAACGTATCGCTGGCCGTTGGAAGATGCTCGGACACAAACCTATCAGCTTCGAAGCGATCTATCAGTGGATTTACGCCGATTCCCGAAATCTTGTCCCGTTTCTAGCACGGTCGCATTTTATTCGGCGAAAGCGACGACATACAAAAAAGCACCGAGGACCTCATATCCCGTCGAGGATTTCTATTGATCAACGACCCGGAAGTGTTGCTCCACGACAGGAGGTCGGGCATTGGGAGGGAGATACAATCATCGGGGTTAGAAATAAATCAGCCCTTCAAATACTTGTCGAAAGAAAAACACGCTACACCCATATCGTAAAGCTGCCCGCAAAGAACGCGGTTTCAGTCAAGCATGCAGTAACAAAAATTCTTCGCAAATATCCCAAAGAAATGAAACGTACGATCACCTACGACAATGGTTCTGAGAACGCTAAACACATGGCCATAAACAAGATATTGGGAACGAAATCGTTCTTTTGCGATCCAATGTGCAGTTGGCAGAAAGGCACGGTCGAAAACACAATCGGCCTCTTTCGGAGGTGGTTTCCCAAGAAAACCGATTTTCGAAATGTGCCAGAAGAGCAGATTCAGAAGACGCAGGCGTGGCTGAACAGTTTGCCTAGGAAATGTTTAGGTTTTAGAACACCGAAGGAAGCCTTGAAGGGTGTTGCACTTAATGGTTGAATGTGGCCCCGTATCGATACGGATAAATAATCCTTATTTTTTCAGCACTTTGTTGAAAATTCGATTCGCTTTCGCGGGATCACTAATGAAAAGCTAAATGCATAGTACCTGTCCCCAACATTGTAGGCCCATAGACCCAACTTTAACATGTGCTTTTCGGGCTACATTTAAAATGTGAGAAAAGTACTCGCAATTAGCCTGGTGACAGCGCTTTTATGCGTCAGCACGCAAGCGAATGTCTGGGCGAACAGGTTTGTCCGCGCCAAAACAAATTCCTCCGCAAGAATGGCTGGGCTCCAGTCACCAGTCATGGAACTCCAAGGCTTGATGGATATGACCGTGATGGGTTCTTTTGGGGAAGGGATCCCACTCCTTGGAGGGACCCATGATACGGCAACACCGATCATTAAACCGCGCGAAGTTGAGACCTCCGCATTGCTTGCAATACAAAATCCCTCCTTCTCTGCGTTTCATGCAGCCCTGCAAGGCCCCTCAAAACGACAACGAGCACGATCCTATTCCCAAACACGAATACCTGGAAACGTTGAAAAAACTCCCCCGAAACAACCTGACGGCCCTAGGCTCGTCGCGGCGGTTAACAAGCAGTTGGGTGATCTCGGAAAAATCGATTTTGGAAACTTGGATGACAACGAAATTTCCGGGCTCGCCCAAAGGATCTTGGCGGTGTCCCGAATTGTGGAGAAATTCGTTTAGCGTAGCCTTTGGCTGAGGAATTTCATTCTAGCTTTTCTGTTCTCCTTCCGTTTTATTTACCTTT
>NVTF01000057.1 GCA_002401485.1 Elusimicrobiota bacterium
TGACCGAAGGGTCCGTGGTCGCCTCAGATGCATTTTTCCCATTCGCTGATGGTCTTCTTGCCGCTGTAGAGGCTGGTGCTAAAGCCGTCATCCAGCCGGGCGGCTCCATTCGTGATGACGAGGTGATCGCCGCCGCGGATGAGGCCGGGTTGGCGATGGTATTCACCGGGGTTCGCCATTTCCGACACTGATCGGTGGTGCATTAAGAACTTGCAGATTCAATTAGTTCATCTATTTTGCGGATAAATAGCGTGTACTTGCCGACACTGATCGCTCCGGCGAGATCTAGCTCACCAGCGACAGTCTCGAAGCGTTTGAGCGCCGTGTCATTGACTTCAGCCCAGCGCGCCACCAGTTTTTCAACCCATTCGGCGGGAGGCCCTTTGGGTTCTGCGCCTGCAAATAATATTATCTCTCGGGTTAATCGGCGCTGGCGTGCGGCCAGATCCTCATTCATCTGCCGAATAGCAACATTATCATAATGCTCGACAAGGGGTTCAGCTTGCGCTTTTTCGCGTAATGTATCGATATTCAGTAGGCGGCCGGTTGCGAAATAGACACTGCCCGCGCCAGGATTTGACCATCCGGTTGTTGCGGCAAGATCGACAATATCAAACGAATATTCCAGAGCGGGCAATCCGGCGGCTTCAAACGCCAAGGCTTCGGGGACGCCTTCAGATAGCCAATGTGCACGTCGGGCCTCGAGTGCCTTTGCGGCCCGTGAAGGTAGTATATGTGTAGGTAGTATATCTGGCAGCGCCTTTTTGAACTCCGTCACCGGGGCCTGATAGCGCGCAATCACTGACTTCAGTCCATTTTGCAATATTGCGTCTTTGGACCGTTGGTCGCTGAGCATATGAAAAACCTGTTCGCGTAGGAGGTTCGATGCTTGTGACAAAAGTGCGGTTTGCAGGGCCGCCGGGATTTTGTTGTCCAGCTGGTCAATTTCACGAGCATAACTCTCAAGGTCGTAGATTCGCCGCACCGCCTCATAAGCGAGCGCTACTGTTGCAAAATCGACCCCTGTGGTTTCCACAACGCGCTGCGCGAAACTGATGCCGCAATACACGGAGGTACTGGAAGAGGCTGTGAAGAAGCGTTTCGATTGGGGCGCCGAAAACGAGGCCTTCTCAGGCGGCTTTGATATTGACGCGACGCATTCCCAAGCAAGCGCCTATGTCACGATCATGCGGGGGTGCAACTATGCCTGCACCTACTGCATTGTGCCCGCGGTGCGCGGCCGGGAACTGTATCGCTCCTTCCAAACMATTCTYGAYGAATCMAARAWRGCYGTYGAYKCSGGCGCMAAGGARATCRYCCTGCTCGGRCARACSGTSAACAGCTAYCGSKCSSARACSGGTGAAGATTTTGCSSASCTCMTRCGSGCSGTRGACSSKRTCCCSGGMGTKGAACGCATCCGYTTTACRAGCCCKCACCCGTTCTACYTRAACGACAARCTYGCYGCCGCGATGGCGGARTCSMMKKCSGYSRTGCCGCATCTGCAYCTSCCGGTKCARAGCGGTTCCAATCGGCTKCTCAARGCGATGAAGCGRAACTATACGGTYGARGAATTTCTRGAKCGWACCGGKCGYCTMAAAGAAAWGATTSCCGAYCTCGCCTTGTCGACCGATCTCATYGTGGGATTTCCGGGGGAAACCGAAGCCGATCTTCAGTTGACCTTGAATTTGGTCAAACGGGCGGATTTCTGTTCGGCTTATTGCTTCAAATATTCGCCGCGGGAAACCACCGTCGCCGCGGCGACGGAGGGGAAAATTCCCGAGGCCGAAATCGAACGCCGCCACGCGATGCTGCTCGAAACCGTCAACGCTCAAATGGAACGGCATCTCGCAGAGATGGTGGGAAAAAAAGTCACCCTGCTCCTCGAAACCGAAACCGACGGACAGAGCCAGTATTACTTCAAAGGCCGGCTGGACGCCCCGGCACAACCGGGATCCCTGGTGGTCGCGGAAGTGATAGGACATTCCAGGACAGCCCTGAAATGCCGGGCCTTGGTGCCTGCGGCCGATTGAAAATAGAACTTCCCGTTTCCCTGCGCATCAACGATTTGCAGTGTTGAGTTATCCACAACATGCAAAACAGCCTGCGAATTTCCAAAAATTAATTCAGTAAATTCATGCGTTTTTAACTGCGCCCGGGCTCAGTTTTTTCCGAAAGCGGACCAGCATTTCCTTGCGTATATCGTCATTGGAAAAACACCGCTGTTCGGGCAGGGGAATTGAGAATGCGAAGCATTCACAATTCGACGACCCACGAGGGTCGTAATTACCTCCGTTCCAGGCAACTTACCCACCTGAACGAGGAGCCCTCCACCCCAACACCGCTGCCCCGACCCCGGCAGCCATAGATCCATAGCGGCGCTTTTAAGTCGGACATGGTTCCAGAATACCGAAATTTAGTATCGTAAATCACGATGAAACATAAAAACGGAAAAGCCTCGACGGAACGCCGGAGATCCCCACGAGTCGCCGTCGTCAGCGACCTTGTCGAGCCTATTGTCCTGCGCTACGCCGCCGACAAACCGGCGGGTAAAAAGAAGGGACCGAAAGACGAAGTCGCTATCCCCAAACATCTGCGCACCCAGCCCGCGATTCTGACCAATTTGAGCCAGACTGGCCTCGCCCTCATCACCTTTTTAGCACCGCCGCATACCAAGAGCTTTAAGATGACCCTCACGATCCCCGGTCTCGATCACTTGCCGATTGAAGGGCAGGTCGTGCGCGTCGACAAAAAAGGCGACACCTTTTCAGTGGGAATCCACTTCACGAAGATCGCCAAGAAATACCAGAAGATGATCCAGCGCATGGCGGAGGACGACGGCGATTGCAACACCCGCATCGGCCTGGGCCTGCCGGAAGCCTGCGTCCCGGATTGCGGTTTCCACTACCTCTGCACAAAAACGCAGAAGGCGCCGCACTGGCCCCCGAAAGTCTGAAACCTCCGATCCTCGCCATCGTCGGCCCCACCGCCTCAGGAAAAACCGAACTTGCGGTCGCACTTGCCGGTGCGCTTGACGGGGAAATCCTTTCCGCCGATATGGGCCAACTCTACCGGAAGCTGAACGCCGCCACGGCCAAGCCGGCAAAGGATATCAGCGTCGCGTATCACGGTGTCGATATTCTCGACCCGGAAGAATCCTCGGACGCCGGTTCGTTTGCAAACTTTGGAGATCCCTTGTTGGCGGAAATCCGCGCGCGGGGGAAATTGCCCATCCTCGCCGGCGGCGCGGGACTCTACATCCGCGCGCTGCTGGAGGGTTTGGATGCCTTGCCGCAACGAGACGATCAGTTTCGCGAACGCCTCAAAAAACGCGCGGAGGACGAAGGCCGCGAGATCCTATATAAGGAACTTCAAGCCATCGATCCGGTCGCGGCGAAGGGCATTCCGGCAAACAACATCAACCGCGTGACACGGGCGCTTGAAGTGCATCACCTGACCGGTAAACCGATTTCGTCATTTTGGGAGCGGCAGCGACGCCCCCCCAAACATCCGGCCGTTTATATCGCAATCCAATGGGAACCCGAGGTGCTGCGCACACGCATCCGCGAACGCGCGGAAGCGATGTTCCCGGCGCTTCTAAAGGAAGTGCAAAGTCTTGTGCCGGAATTCTATCTGGGAATGGAGCCGGGATTTCGCTGTTTGGGTTATCCCGAAGCCGTCGCCTGCGTCCGCGGAGAACTGCAGGAAGACCAAGCCCTGGAAGCGATGATCAAGACAACCAACGCCTACGCCAAACGGCAGCGCACGTGGTTCCGTCGCCAGGTCGATGCAATTTGGCTCACCCCCGGTGACGATCTTGCGGAGCGCGCCGAGCGCGCCTATCGGGAAAAACTATGAGTACTCCGAAAAAGGAACCCGTGCTTCTCATCGGCGTTTCAAAAAAAGACGCGGACTACCGCGCCGAAAACGCAAGTTTTGAAGAACTGGGACGACTTGCCGAAACCGCCGGCGCGGCCGTTGTGGGGTCCCTCACGCAGCGCGTGGAACGCCTCAACCCCAAGTCCTTGATGGGCAAAGGCAAGGTCGAAGAGGCCTGCGCCGCCGCAAAACGTCTCGGCGCAAAAACAGTCATCGTCAACGAAGACCTGACGCCCGCGCAGCAGATGCATTTGGAAAAAACGCTCGATGCCAAGGTCGTCGACCGGACGCGCCTGATTCTGGATATTTTCGCGCAGCGGGCGCACTCCAAAGCAGGGGAACTCCAGGTGGAGCTCGCGCAGCTGTCGTATATGCTCCCGCGCCTCACCGGGAGTTGGCGTGCGTTTTCGCAGCAGGTCGGCGGCATCGGAACGCGCGGCCCCGGTGAACGAAAATTTGAATATGAACGACGCCACTTCCAACGCCGCATTGACCATTTAAAGAAAGGCATCGCACGACTCGAACGTGAGCGCGCCCTCCAGCGCAAGCGCCGCAAAACCGTACCGGTTCCGGGCATCGCCATCATCGGCTATACCAACGCCGGGAAGTCGACATTTCTTAATCAACTGACCCGCATCAAAGGCAGCACCGGCAAGGAAGTCTACGCCGATGACTTGTTGTTCGCGACGCTCGATTCTACGTCGCGCCGCATCCCGCTTCCAGACGGGGGCTGGGCAGTTTTTACCGACACTGTCGGTTTTATCTCTAAACTGCCGACGTCGTTGATCGCGGCGTTTAGGTCCACGCTGGAAGAAGTCGCCCTCGCCGACTGCCTGCTGCACCTGGAAGATGCCGTCGCGGGGTATCCCGAAGAACAGCGACGGACCGTTGATGCGGTTCTCAAGGATCTTGGTGCCGACAGCGTGCCGCGCGTCCGGGCCGTGAATAAGGCCGACCTTCTAACCGAAGACGCCAAACTAAAGCTGTTGGCCAATGACCCCAGCCGTCTTCTCGTTTCGGCCAAAACCGGCAACGGTCTTGAGGCCGTACTGAAAGCATCCCAAGCGATTCTCAATGATCGCTGGCTGCTGCGGGAACTCTCGCTCCGGCACGACCAAAGCAAAATGATCGATGAAGCCTATCGCACCGCACAGGTCCTGGAGCAAAAGGCCGAAGCCAATTTTATTCGCCTGACCCTGAGAGTGACTGCCGAGAATTGGGCGCGCCTCAGGAAAATCTCCGGAACATGTTAGATCCGCACCATGCGATCGCGTTGTCCCTCTGCTTTCTTTCAGGCAGCATTCCCTACGGTTTTTTAATTCCAAAATATCTGAAAGGCATCAACATCCTGGAGCGCGGCTCCGGCAACCCCGGCGCCGCCAATGTTCTCTACGAAGCCGGGCGATTGGCCGGGCTGCTCGTGCTCGTGTTGGACTCCTTGAAGGGAGGGCTTCCCGTTTACGTCATCGGAATACTTTTCCCGGACTCTGTTTTGCTGCAGGCGGCGTGCGGCGGGGCCGCTATTTTAGCCCACTGCTGGACACCCTTTCTCCACTTTAAAGGGGGGAAGGCGGTCGCAACCTCGATGGGGGTTTTTTTCGCCTTGGTGCCCTTGGAGACCGGTCTGACAGTTGCGATTTTTGTTGTTGTAGTAAAGCTATCCGGTCATATTTCCGTCGGTTCTATGGTGGGCGCGGCGGCTCTTCCGGCCCTTATACTGGGTACAGGCCGCCCCAATGAATTCTGTATTCTAGCCGCTTGGGCAGGATTGTTAATCCTTTACAGGCATATTCCGAATTTGAAGCGGCTCCTCGCCAACAGAGAGATCGACTGATTATTTTGCAGGCAGGTCTTGAAAAATCTTAAAATTTCGAATAAAATCTGCCATCGGGACATTAGTTGAGAGAAAGACCTGTAAATAACGATGACAAAGAAAAAGGATTCTTCAAAGGTGCGCGAGGTTCGCATTTACTCATTAGCAACAACTGCTAATGAATGCATCGTTTTTTTAGAAGAGGTCGAGGGTGAGCGTTTGATCCCCATTTGGATCGGACTCGCTGAGGGACAAGCGATCGCCGTCCGATTTTCAGGCATCGTTCTCCCGCGCCCGTTGACGCATGATCTCCTGTTGGCGTCGTACAAGACCCTCGGGTGGGATGTCAACAAAATCGTTGTGACCGATTTAAAAGAAAACACCTTTTACGCGAACATTCACGTAACGCGCGGCACCGAAGAAATACTCGTGGACTCGCGTCCCTCCGATGCTATCGCGGTGGCGGTGCGTGCCGGATGCAAGATGTATGTGCGGGAACGTGTATTCGAACGTTGTCAGGTTCTCAATAAACCGATTTCGGAAGACGAAGTAGAGACGTTTAAAGACGAGTTGCAGAATCTCAAGCCGGAAGATATTTACAAAGATCTACAGCAGTCCAAAAAGAAACGAAAGAAAAAGGAAGAAGAGGGAGACGATGAATAGACTCGACATCATCAAGGCGGTTGCCAAGGTTCTTTCCACCAAAGGTGAAGCCTCGAAGGCGGTCGAGACCACCTTCGAGACTATTCGTCTGGCATTGCGCCAGGACGAGAAGGTGGTCATTTCGAACTTCGGAACATTTCGCGTAAAAGCGCGGCAAGCGCGCACGGGACGAAATCCCAAGACCGGCGATACCGTTGAAGTGCC
>NVTF01000058.1 GCA_002401485.1 Elusimicrobiota bacterium
TGGCGTGTTGAGCCGGCATTAGAATACGTTCGTGCCCTTCTCACTGTTTCTAAAAATGAAACGGATGCAAATCGCGCGCGTGAACTCGCATGGAAAGCGATTGCCGCTGCGCGCGGGTTATGTGAGGGACGGCCGGCCGCTCCGGAGTCCTGGCACACGCTTGCCGTTGCGATGATTTGGGCTCGGTCCTTGGGTTTGGAAATGGATACACCCGAAATCGCCGCGTCATTGGTTCGGGCCTCCCAAAATACGTGGTATCTTCCCGGCCTGCTGGAAACGCGCATCGGTTTTGCGCGTTCTTTGGGCCACGTGAACGAGAGCAAACAATTGGAGTCTGATCTGATTCACCTTCTGGGAATTCTTGATCCCAGCGTTGCTTCCAAAAAACTGCATTAACCAACCATCCCTTAAAAGCAATAAATGGCGGTAAAAGGGCTTTAATGGAATTACATTGATAGCTTTTTTTCACTACCTTCCTTCATTACTGAGATTGCTTACACACTTTAATACGTTTACGTATTAAAATTATTAATAAGTCTTAAAAACTATAAACAACTCTTAATAGCACTATACGGACTATCCATTAGGCGTTGTTTAGAGCTAATTAGAGTTATTGGAGTTCTTTCAGTATAAATTTTGAAGCTCCCATTTGCGAAGTGTTTGCGAATCTTAATTCGCAATTCCTGCGCTTCAAATTCAGGGTTTACCCCTCCCTGACCCCTACACTCTCCGTACGCGCGCGGGGGCAGGCCCGCCACGCGCAAGCGCACGGGAATGAAAAACACTCACACGAAAACAAAGCCGGACGGCACCCAAAGACGATCGGGTGCCGTTCTTCGTTTTTTCGCCGCCGGGGCGCTATCGCTTCTGGCGCTCTTCTCCCCTCTCTGCGCCAAGGCCGATATAAACCCCGCCAACGATTCCGCATCGTTTGTGATTCGGGTTCTCCCCCAGATTGATTTGGGGGTTGTTGTTGACACATCGGGAGCCGCGTGGATCGGTAGTTCGGATTTGAGCATGACGCCAAACCTCGGGTCGCAGCAGCGACTCGGAACTCCCGTGACTCTGACGATTGTCGGCAATTTGAATAACCAGGAATTGACGCTTTCTGCCCTTGCGCTCGACACGTGGACCGTTGATACAGACGCCTCCGCCACTGAGCAAAACGCGCTTCAGATTTACGCCTTGGTGGGTCGCGATCAAACAGGGGTCTTGGCGACTGATGCCGATTACGACACGGGAACGTCCGCGCATTTGATCACGACCTCTGATTTACCGGTAGGCCAGCCCATCATCGATGAAGGCGCTGCAACCGGGAACAACTTCTTTGAGTTCATCCCCGCCGATGGTGCGAAGTACGACGACGTCGACAACATGAAGGTGGGAACGGTTCGGAAGTTGTGGATGAGCACGATGATTCCTTCGGACGTGACGGTTGAGGGTGAGCAGAAATTCCAGATCACGGTACAAGCGGTATTTGGTGCCGATCAATAAGGCGAGGAGAAGATGAAAAACAACACAACGATGAAAATTGCTGCAAACAAAAACAAAAACAAAAACAAAAACGGAGAAAACAAAATGACCAAAACAAACAAAGTCGGATGGACGTTGGCGGCGGCGCTGATGGCGCTGGGCTGCTTGGGCGGCAATGCCTGGGCGGATGCAGTACCGGGCAATAACTCGGGATCGTTCATTGTCCGTATCACGCCGAACATCGATCTGGGCGTGGTAGTAGACACGACCGGCGCGGCGTGGATCGGAAGCACGGACCTGAGCGTGACGGCAAACCTCGGCGGTCAGGAACGTTTGGGAACACCGGTGACGCTGGCGATGCAAGGGGACTTCAGTAATCAGGAATTAATCTTGGTCGCGGCGGTATCCGGTGCGGGCCAGTAAGGCGATGGGTGACGAAAAATTCGCAAATGGATGAGAGGAGAGGATTTCTCGGATTGAAGTCCGGGAAAGTCTGGGAGAGAGAAATGAAATGAGAAATGTGCATGACATGTGCCTGATTCCCCCCTTGAGGTTGTGGTTCGCCGCCGTTGCGGGAAATGAGGACCTCGTCAGAACCTCGTATGAGCGCGCCGTTGTATTGGGCTGCGCGGGTCCTGACGAAAAATTTAAGTCCTGCTCGAAAATGAGCAGTTGCAAAAACATTTGGTTTCCCACGCATGCGAAATCCTATGGCAGTCAGAAGCAGTCGGTAAATGAATGGACGGGTACAGACCAAAAACCAAAACGGAGAAAAGGAAATGACCAAAACAAACAAAGTCGGATGGACGTTGGCGGCGGCGCTGATGGCGCTGGGCTGCTTGGGCGGCAATGCCTGGGCGGATGCAGTACCGGGCAATAACTCGGGATCGTTCATTGTCCGGATCACGCCGAACATCGATCTGGGCGTGGTAGTAGACACGACCGGCGCGGCATGGATCGGAAGCACGGACCTGAGCGTGACGGCAAACCTCGGCAGTCAGGAACGTTTGGGAACACCGGTGACGCTGACGATGCAAGGGGACTTCAGCAATCAGGAATTAACCTTGGTCGCGGCGGCGCAGGATTCGTGGACATTGGATACCGACACCGCGGCACGTGAGCAGAATGCGCTGCAGTTGTTCGCGTTGGTGGGCGCCAATCAGACGGCGACCTTGGCGGCGATTGCCGATTACGACACGGCGGCCAATGACCATCTGATCACGACAGCGGCGTTGCCGGTGGGTCAGGCGATCGGTGATGAAGGGACACCGTCGGTGAACAACCTGTTCGAGTTCCAGCCGGCGGACGGTGTGAAGTACGACGAGGTGGACACGATGATCGCGGGAACTGTTCGGAAGTTGTGGCTGGGTGCAAGCGTGCCGATCACCACGACGTTTGAAGGTGAGCAGAAATTCCAGATCACGGTCGCGGCTGTGTCAGGCGTGGGGCAATAAGAGCATTTTGTGATGACGAATTCGCAAATGCCTGACAGGAGAAGTCTGTCTAAACGTTGGCACAAATAACAGAGGGAGAGTCTGCAATGAACAACAGGGTGAAGAGAAAAATTAGCGCGATAGCAATCATTGCTGTGGCCGCATTATCGGGTGCTGGGTCTGCCCACGCCCAGAAGATAGGGCTGTCATCTCAGTTCGTGAATATTGTGATGGAGGGACTGAACATCGGTTCGAGCTACAACCTGCTCGAGTTGAAGGGCATACCGTATACGGTAAAAAATCGCGGCGAAAATACGATCGATGTTTCTATCGAGAGTGCGGCACCGGATAAGAGGACGTTGTACCGGAGCTACGAGCCGATTCCGGATCCATCGTGGGTAACGCTTACTCCGAATAGGGTTCGGATTAATCCCGGAGATGCCGGGTTTTCAGGGATCACGATATCCATCCCTGATGATCCGAAATACGCGGGGAGGCATTTCCACGCCCTGATCATGGCAAAGACAATCAACCCAGGGATGTTTGCGGCTTCCGTTCAAAGCCACCTTCGTTTCTCAACGGGTAAGGGACCGAAAACGCTGGAGGCGGAGGCGCGCTACGCCGCGATGGTGAAGCTCAATTACGACATGTGGCCGTCTGCTCTGTATCTGAAAAAAGCGGTCGTTGGAAAATACGACTCGTTTAAGTCTGAAGGCAAGGGGTTTCTCTTTACCAATCGAGATGAAGAGGAAATTGAGCTTGTGATCAGTGCGCGTCCGTGGGGTCGGCAGCAGTCGCCGCCAGGCTACGAGACACCCAAGGACGTTTCGTGGGCAAAATTCGAGCCGAGTCTTATCAAGATGGATCCGTTGAGTCTTAAACGTGTTAAGCCGATGTTTGACATTCCGAAAGAATACGCGGGGAGGAAACTGGCGTTTATGGTGCAGCTTTCGCTTCCGATCGGGACAATTGTCAACTTCACGCATCGTGTCTTGCTGGATGTTGGCGACGATGGAACCGCTTCTGTGACGACGGAAAAAGTCGAAACTCAGAAGAAAAAGTCGAAGAAGGAGAAGAGCAAATAAAACATGAACAGCTGTAGGAAACCACCGGCCATTGCGGCCCCTTTCCGAAGCGGGAAGGCGTTGTGAGGAGTCGATGGTAAAATGAATCGGGATATACCCGGGAAAGGACTCGGCAAAATATTGTTTCCGTTAAAAACGGTAGCAATCGGGCTGGCCGCGTGGCTGGCGTTTGCCTGTTGGTCCCCGCCCCCGGTTTCCGCGCTGGATCCGGATTCCGCATCATTCGTGATCGGGGTTTCACCAGCGGATATTTATCCCCCGGAGAATATTACCGATCTGCGCGGTGTGCCCAGTGGTATTGCCGGTCAGGCGGTGCTGCAATGGACGGCACCTGTGGAAAGCAGCGGCGTCGTCCCGACGTCCGTGGCAGTGGTCGAATATGATCTGCGGTTGGCTACCTTTTCGATCGCAGATGTCGGCGCTTCAACGACAACCTGGTTTGCGGCGGCATCCTCGATGACGACGCCAACCCCGGCAACTCCGGGAGTGACGCAATTTGCGATTACAAGTCTAGAGCCTGCTACAACGTACTATTTCGCGATTCGTAGTCGTGACGACGCGAATCTTGAATCCGAATTGGACGTCGATGCCCTCGCGGTGGTCACGCAAACCACCGTCGGTGTAAAGGGTATTCAGGGAATTACCGATCTGACGGCGTTGACGGGCTCCGACTCAGGTGAAATTGATCTTAGCTGGACATCCCCCTCTGTCATCGGCGATGTCGCTCCGCTTTTCTACGATTTCCGCGTTTCAAGTTCCGCAAATATTTTGACGGATGCAGAATTTACGCTGGCCGCACCGCTGAGCGCGGTCTCCCCCTCGACTCCGATCGCCGGCGGAACCCCCGGCCTAGCCCGGATCTTTACGGTCACAGGGTTGACGCCCGCGGTCACCTACTACTTTGCGGTGAGTGAAACCGATTCCGGTGTGCCCTTCACAGGCATTTGGCGCAGCAGCGCCGCGCTCGACATTAACGCGTTTAACTCCGCACGTGCGAGCTTCATTCCAAACCCGGCGGAGGCGATCACCAACCTGAGCGCTCTGCCTGGCATCAAGTCGGGCGGCATCAGACTGGCTTGGACCGCACCGCGCAATCTCAACGGGGTGGCGATTGATCGTTATGAGATTCATTCCAACACCACGAGCGTGGCGGATTTGGGCGGCGACTTTAACGCCTGGTTCAACCTATCCACTTCGACGCGAACCTTTCTGCCGGATATCTCCGCTCCGGGTGTGACTCTATCGACCGAGATCGGCGGACATAGTCCGCTCTACGAGCATTTCTTCGGCATTGTTTCGTATGACATTACCGGCCAGGTGTCGCCGATCGATCTACTGGCGCAGGTGGGCGCTACACAAGCGCGGTCGTTCTCGCGTCCCGCACCGCCGGTGATTAACCTTAGCGCTTTCCCCGGAATTGATTCTGGGTCAATCCGTCTTGCATGGACCATTCCCAGTGCGTTGGGACTCACTGATCCGCGAGGTTATGATATTCGCGTTTCGAGTTTGGCCAATATCAACGATGATGTTGCTTTTGATGCCGCTCAGCCGTTGTCGAATTTCTCCCCCTCGCCGATCCCTACGGCCGGCACCCCGGGAGATACGCAAATCTTCATTGTGCGGGAGCTTGTTCCGACCGCGACCTACTATTTCGCGATGCGAATTTTCGACAGCAACCCGTTCCCGGTGCAGAGCGTTTGGGTTCGTGGTTTTGCGCCGCCTGCCAATACCGTTAATTTCTCTACCGCGACCTTTGTCCCCCGCGATCCCGATCCAACGACCGGGTTCACGGCTGTGACCGGTCAAAGCCGCGGCGAGGTTGATTTGTCGTGGACGGCGCCGCTTAACCAGAACTTCGTTCAGATTTCAAGTTATGTGATCTTTGCGGCGACCAACAATGCGGAAGAATTCCTCCCATTGGGAGCCGCGAATGCCCCCGCCGGATGGCAGGCTGTTGCCTCAAGCCGCGTCTATTCCCCCGCCAGCGAGCCTGGTGCCGATGAGACGTTTACCTTCGACAATCTCACGCCGGGCGTCGAATATTTCTTTGGCATCCGTTCGATCGATATTTTCGGTGAGATTTCTCCCCTCGATCCGGATACGGTAAACCTGAGCACGCAGAAAAAGGCCGTGCCCTTTGGCATTCAGGATATTCGGGACTTGAAGGCGTCAACGGGCACGCTTGCAGGTTCGATTAGTCTGACCTGGACAACACCGCGGCATAAAGATCAGGTGCCGACGTTCTCGTATGATATCCGCGCTTCAACCCTGGCGAATATCATCAATGACGCCCAGTTTGACGCGGCACAACCGTTGTCGGCGTTCACCGGGACACCGACCAAAGCGTTCGGGTCGCCGGGATTTGGCGATGCGCTCCAGATTACCGGCCTGGAAATATTTACGACCTACTACTTCGCGATCCGTGTGGAAGACTCCTCGTCGCCGACCAAGAACCGAAACGTGTGGGTGCAAAACTCCGCCCTCAAGATCAACACG
>NVTF01000059.1 GCA_002401485.1 Elusimicrobiota bacterium
TCAAACAACGCAATGTGGATATTGGCGTCGTGAGCCAGCAAGACGCGCTCGATTGGGGTTATAGCGGCGTCATGGTGCGCGGCTCAGGTATGGCGTGGGATTTGCGTCGTTCGCAACCTTATGAAGTTTACAGTGAACTTGAATTTAAAATTCCGCTCGGCAAAAACGGGGATCCAGGCTACATGAAACGCGGCGGAGGCGTTCGCGTCGTATAACAGACCAAAACTCTGGTCGCGAAACCCGCCCGTGCATTGTTCAAACAACACCAATGCCGCCTGCACGCAGAAAAACACAACCAAGAGGCGCAGGAAACTGTCAAACGCCTCCTTTTTTTTAAACGTGAATAACGACAGGGGGAAAACCAGCAGGATCGCCATCCAGGTCGGAGCAATCGACCACGACTGGGCGGGAACAACAGGAGCCCACAGGGACACCACCAGTCCTGTCCCAAGCACCGCAATCACCTGCCACGCTGCCACGGAAATGGGTTTCTCGCGCACCGCGCAATGAAGCAGCCACGCGGAGACGGTCGCGAGAATCCCCAACGTCAAGGCGAGCGAAGACCACAAGTCATAGCCGCCTTGAAACGCCGCACAAAAAACGGTCAGCAGACCGAGTGAAACAGCAATCGGGAAAGGCACACCGAATTATAACGGAATACCGGGATTTTAGCGTGGAGCCTTTTGGCGGGGCTCGTGGATCCAACGCACAATCGCTTCGGTTAGAATCGCCGCAAAGGGTTCATCCTGCCCGCGCACGCCGAAGGTGCGCGCCTTCCAGCTTCGATCATCAGCGATCGTATCCACATGCCCGACATCTTCAAGCCAGGCATAATCCGAATCCGGATACACCGCATCTTCGGGCACGACAAGACCATCATTGTTCTTGCCGCTCAACATCTTCATGAATCCCGCTTTTGCCCACAACGGCCAACTCACGCTTGACGCTCCGCCTTCAATGCGGGATACGACGGAGTAGAAACGAGTCCGCTTGCGCGCGCCTTTCGGGCGTGCATCCGGCAGCGACCCGCGAAAGCGTTTTGAAATTTTTATGACCGCCGCCCGGCTCACCCACGGAAACGGCGTATTCCAAATCGATGCCACACGAATGGTTCGCAGCCATCCCAGGGTCAACGACATGATAATCGCATTATTCGTGAACCAATCGGCCATGGCTGAACCGTAATACGGGGATTGAATGGCCACAAAGCGGGAAATTTTTCCGGCGACGCCCTTCTCCCGCTCGAGAGCCTCCAGCGAATCGATGCCGCCCTTGCTGTGGGTGATGAGCACTACCGGCTTATCCGAGGCGCGAATACGCTTTGCAATAATTTCCGCGTTGCTCGTCGGATCCCCGTATGGCCGTGTTTGGACCATCTCCACATCGAGACCCAGATCCTGCAGTCGGCCCAGATTGGGTTCCATATAATCGGGGATGGCATCATAGGCGAGGCCGGGGACCAGCAAATACCGGTACCGGAAGGCGCGTTTAGGCAGCGCCCCAGCCTCAACAGCGCGAACCTGTTTGTAATGATGGATCAAACGAGACGTTTTATTCCGCGCAGACCGAACCACACCCGAAACGGGCATCTCCTCTGGAGCGGCGGCGTTGACCGCAAAGAATGAAAGCGATGCTGTTTTGAGGCTTTCTGCCGGAGCGCTTTTAAGTTCTTGGGCGTTTGGCGGCGTCAATAACGGCAGAGCGCGCGCCGCACGCGCAAATTTAGGGGCCGGCGCTGGAATCGCTGCGGGAGCCGCCTGGGCCGTTTGGCCGGACCGCTGCACCGGCAAAAGGCTCGGCAGCGCCGACGCGGTGGGGACGCTTAAAGAGGGAATTACCAGCGACGTTTCTAAGCCGCCCACCTTTAATCCCACAGGAACCAGCAGGGTGGGCGCGGTCCGGACTCCGACGGGGGCGGACCGCACTATCACCTTGGCGGAGACCGGCAGGGCGCACAAAAGCACCAAAAACTGAAGCATTACCGCATTATATCAGCAGAGCGAGGCGGCGAGTCTGGGTCTTATGACTTTAAAATCATAATCTTTTGCCATCCCACCATTACCGCATCCCTCCTATTTTGCGCTTGAGCGCTTCGATGTTTGATTTCAGCGCCTCCACCTGCTTCGGCTCGGTCTCAAAAGGCAGCGCCCCTTCCAACGCTCGCAGCGCCTCCGGCAAATGCCCGCGGCCCGCTTCTAGAATTCCGAGATTGACGTAGGATGCCTTGAAAGCGGGGTTGGCTGCAATGGACTTATGATACTCAGCCACCGCCTTCTCCTTCCATCCCTGGTTCGCGTAAATGACCGCCATGCTGTAATGGGAGACCGCCTTATCCTCGTCACCGATCATCGGCACCCGAGAGAATCCGACGCTGGCGGCGATCAATATGCCCAGCGCCAATGTCTTAAATCCTGAACGCGCGGAAACAACACGCTTCGCTTCAACAAGAGCGAAGGCGGCAAACGGAATCAATCCGACGGCTGTCGGGAAGCGATAGCGCGAAAGAATATAGAACAGGACGTTCACCGCGAAATAACTGAAGACATAGGCGTGGAGAATCCAATATCGGCGTCCCGGCCCCAACGCGAGACTCCATAAAAATCCCGCAAGCCCCAGCGGCGCGACCAACCCCCACGCGATCAGCGGCCAACCACCCAGGGTTGTGAATTTTTCAAAAATCGACAGAAAGAAATTATCCGGAGGCTCCCGGTGATTCCAGAAAAATCCCGCCTTACGGAGCATGAGGGAGAACGCCAAGCCCGGTTGTGTCTTAAACCACTCCAAAACCTGAGCGGTCCAATAGCGTGAGACTTCCTTCTTGGTCAAGGTTGTTCCGGTACGCCGCTGGGCCTCCTCTTTAAAATCGGCGTATTCATGTCCAGGGCCGTAGCGAATAAACGAAGGCGCGAGATTGAGGCCGTCGGCTTCGGGATTGTTGCCAAGATAGAGATTAACGCCGCCGCTTGCGGTTGTCAGCCCCCAACCCGCGCCCTCTACCACGGCGCGGTTGCGAAGCTGGAAGGGAAGCAAGGGAAGCCAGAGAGTCAACAAAAAGACAAGACACCCAAGAACGGCGTTTTGCGCTCGCACCGGCCGGCCTTCGTCGGCCAGGTGCAGTCTAAAACACCAAAAACCCCATGCTAAAACAAAGGGGACAAACACGAGCACATTGGGTCGAAACAGATTCGAGAACCCCAACGAAATTCCGGCCGCCGCCCAAACCCAAAAGGAGGGGGACTCCCGGTCGGCGAAAACCAAGGCGCACAAACACGCCGCATTAAAAAAGAAAATCCAAAACTCCCCCAGATACCGAGATTCGTAAAAGAAGGAAGGACCGTAAAACGCCGCCAGCAGACCGGCGACCAGCGCCGTTGTGTTATCAGAAAACACCTGCTGCGTCAATTTATAGACCAGCACCGGAACGAGGGCGCCCACACTATGCTGGATGAGAAACACACCCAAAACGCCGTACCCCAGCGCGATTTTTCTCAGGAGCACCAAGAGATACGGATAGGCGGGATTAAAATCGAACGCGCCCAAACTGCGGGCGAGAAACCCTTCCTTCGCGATAATATCCGCCCAGGAGGCGAAGATATTATCATCCAGAAGCGGGGTCTTCAGCCAGAAATCATCCCCGTAAATCCAAAGATGCAGAGCGCGCAGGGCAAAAGCAAGGACAAACAGGAATGCTTCCACACCCCAGCCTTTTTTTTCGGGTTCCCGAGGCTGCGGCTTCTTTCGTCGTTTGCCGCGTCCCATCAAGCGGAGGCTGGCCCGGGTTGTCGAGGACGCAACCCGGCCGTGCAGAGCACGACGAGCTCAACGGCCGCGAAGGCGATGATCCACCAGAAGGCTTTATCCATAAATCCGTAGGAGTGCAGTCCGATGCCCAGCATATTCACACCGAACCATGAGAAGGCCGTCACGATATTGCCGAAAACCGCCATGCCCATAAACCCCGTCTCTCTCACCCGGCCAGCGAGCCGCGCGTGCAGGATCATGGCATTCCAGACGACGATTAAAAACGCGCCGTTTTCTTTGGGATCCCACCCCCAAAAACGACCCCAGCTTTGGTCCGCCCAAATACCGCCCAGAATCGTTCCGATAAAACTAAACAGCAGCGCGAAACAGATAACGCCGTAGGTCATTTGATAAAGCGACTGTTTGGTTTCTTTGTCGAGGCTCCCCGTCAGGCGGCGGAACAAATAAATATGCGCGAGGGTTCCCGCCAAAAATGTCGCGCTGTAGCCGATTGTAATCGTCACGACATGCGTGCCCAACCAAAAATTCGAATCAAGGACGGCCTGCATCATTTCCAATGTATCCCCGGCCATCGATAGATGATGAGCGATGATCAAGGTCGCAAATCCCAAACAGGCCGCCGCGAATGCGGCGATGCCTCTCCGGTGCACGCGCTCCAACAGAAGCCCGCCGAGAACGCCGCACCATCCGACAAACACGGCGGAGGAATAGAGATTGGTCACGGGAGGCCGCATCTCCAGCAGCATCCGGCTCAAGAGACCGAAGGTATGCGCAAAGAGCCCGAAACCCAAAGCCCACGCTCCGGCTCGCCGCAGGGGTTCACTCGCCAAAAGCCAACCCGCGGCAATGAGAAGCACCGTCAACACATAGAGCATCATGCCGCGATAAAAGGGAGACACGTGATTCAACCACGCTTCGTATTTCGCTTTGCGAACAGCGGAGGGGAAACGGTCTTCGAGTGTGATCCGGTATCCCGCCAAGGCCTTATCAAATCCCACATTGTCGCTGCGCGAGGCCGCACCCAGCATGCCCGCATAGAAACGCGCGGAGGGGCTGATGCCGCCCGAGCGCATCGACATCAACAACGACTCTCCTACACTCGTCCAGGCGTCTGCGGAAGCGCCCGGCGGAGGGAGAACGGCTTTGTAATACGCTATTTTCGCGAGACGCCGGTAGCGTGTAAAAAACGCGCCGAGCCGAGCCAACGCGATGGAATCCGTGACGGTTTGCGGATCACTGCCGGCCTCCATATGGGTTCGAAAGGCGGCGATGCCTTCGGTGACGACAATTTCAAATTCGTCGATTTCCTGTTCGTAATCCTCGGTCCCGGGAACACCCAAACTCGACTGCAGACGTCGATACAACATCAGCCGATTCTGCAGAGAAAAAACAGCCCGTTCAAAGCGGGTCCGTTCCTGGGGTTTTTTGCGTCCGGCCCGCGCCGCTTGAACTTCAATCTTTTCGACGAGGGGGAGAAGTTCATCAAAGGCATACGCCTTTCGTTTCTCCTGCTTAAGTCCCAACAACCCCAACAAGTCGGGGTCGTGGATAGTAAACACCCGGCGGGCATCGGCCTTTTGGGGATGGGTCATCAGCTCAAGCAGCCACTGGGAGGCGAGCAGGCGCTGGCCGTCATCCTTGAGGGTTTGTTTCCCATGCATCATCAACAAGGAGGTCCGTGCGATGGAATCAAGCGGCTTCACACGACCGTTGTGCAGCACCGGCAGATGGGCAAAGCCGGCATGATCAATCGAGGACTCGGGCGGAGAACGCAGCGCGCTCAGAAGGATGAGCACCGATACGGCAATCGCGGCCCAGACCTCTTTGGGAATTCGCCGCGTTTTTTCCTTCACGGCTCCGAGACCTTTCGGCTTCATCTTCAACAGATGGAACCCGAATTGAAACATGAGCCCCAGGGTCACCAGGCCAAACGATATATATGGAAGCAGCCAACCGGGGTTGCGAACAACCTGCAGCACCGATAACGTGTCGGCTTTTCCAAAACTCGCCTGGAAAAAAGTAAAACCCGCGTAGCGCAGCGGATTATTCATATAGATCAGTACATCGCGATCTTCCCCTGTCCTTAGATTGCGCAGTCGAATGAGACTTGAGAAATTTTTGGGAATGTTGGTGCCGGCGTATTTATCGTGCTTAAAATCCTTGAGGGTCAATGTAAAGGGAAGATAGGTTCGCCGCGGGCGCATCTGCAGCGTCCAGCGTTTTCCATCGACGGAAAATTCTTGAGGCGCGTCCAGTGTACTCGAAACCAGCCAGGTCCCGAGGCGTTGGTCGCCTCGCATAATATCGATGAAAGCCGCCCTCATATTGCGGGCGTCATCGTTGGAAACAGGGGGAAGCGGCCGGATCACCGAACGCGCACCGATGCCTTGATCCGCGACGGACGGCGGCAACCCTTGCATCATCGGCGGCCGGGCTCCCACGCGTGCGTTTTTAAAATACCGGCGAACGGTCAGGACAAACGGCCAATACGGGTGCGACAACGTCCGGCCGTCGCGAAG
>NVTF01000008.1 GCA_002401485.1 Elusimicrobiota bacterium
CGGCTCGCCCCAGTAGCGTTGGCGGGAGAACACCCAATCGCGCAAGCGGTAGTTGATCGCGGCCTTGCCGATTTTTGCTTCTTCGAGGTGGGCCAAAATCTTTTTCTTCGCCTCGCCGGTCTCAAGCCCGTTAAGAATATCGGAGTTGATCGACTTCCCTTCGCCGGTGTAGGCTTTTGTATCGAAGTATTCCTCGGCGTCTTCGAGACCTTCGGGGGGCTCGATGACTTTCCGGATGGATAATTCGTATTTCTGGGCGAACTCAAAATCGCGTTGGTCGTGCGCGGGCACGGCCATGATCGCACCGGTTCCATAGCCGGCAAGGACGTAGTCAGCGATCCAAACGGGAATCTTCGCACCGTTCACCGGATTAATGGCGAGCGCGCCCGTGGGAACACCGGTTTTTTCCTTAGAGGCATCACTGCGTTCGATATCCGATTTTTTGGACGACGCTTCAATGTAGGCGTAGACCTTGTTCTTAAATTCGGGTTCGACGATTTTTTCCACGAGCGGATGTTCCGGTGAAAGCACCATGTAGGTGGCACCGAACAGCGTGTCGGGGCGGGTCGTGAAGATGCGAACAGCGTGGTCTCCTATTTTGAAATCAACCTCAGCGCCTTCTGAGCGGCCAATCCAGTTCTTCTGCATCGCGAGCGTCGATTTCGGCCAATCGACGCCATCGAGATCGGTGAGCAGGCGATCGGCGTACGCCGTAATCTTGAGCATCCATTGGCGTATGGCGCGGCGCTCGATCGGGGTGCTGCAGCGTTCGCAGGTCCCGTCAAAGACCTCTTCATTGGCGAGGCCGGTCGAGCAAGACGGGCACCAGTTGATCGGCATCGTGCTCTCGTAGGCCAGGCCCTTTTTGAAAAGCTGCAGGAAGATCCACTGCGTCCAGCGGTAATATTCCGGGGAGGTTGTGTTGATTTCACGGTCCCAGTCATAGGAGAAACCGAGAGATTTAATCTGGCGCTTAAAATTCGCCACGTTCTTTTCTGTGACTTCGCGCGGATGAATGCCTGTTTGGATCGCATAATTTTCGGCGGGCAACCCGAAGGCGTCCCATCCCATGGGGTGCAGGACGTCGTGTCCCTTCATGCGTTTGAGCCGACAAAGAATATCGGTGGCTGTATACCCTTCGGGGTGACCTACATGAAGCCCGGCGCCCGATGGATACGGGAACATGTCGAGGCAGTAAAATTTCTTGTCCGCAGAAGGATTTTCGGGGGTTTTGAAGAGACCCTTCTCCTCCCATCGGTTCTGCCATTTCTTTTCAATGGCGGCATACGGAATATGTTCGTCGAGGCTCATATAAAGTGCAAGAAGTATAACATTTCGTCACTCGATCATTTTCTTCAGTAAAATTTGAGCTTTTTCGTTGCTGGGTTGGCGTTCCAGCACTTCTTGAACGTAACGGCCGCTTTCTTTGAGGCGTCCGAGTTCATAAAGAGTTTTGGCTAAATTAAGTCGGGCGTCAATTTGTTCGTTGGAAACCAAAAGGGATTTTTTCCACCATTGGATCGCCTCTTCCCGCTTGCCGATCGAGTAGGAAATATTTCCCAAGTTGTTGAACGGCCCCGGCCGGTCGGGGCGGAGGGCGGCGGTTTTTTCAAACATCTTGATTGCTTCCGGCCAGTCTTTGCGTTTGGCATGGTAGAAGGCAAGATTTTCAGCGAGGTCCGCATTTTCCGGATCTGCTTCAAGCCTGGCTTCAAGGTCTCGAATCAGTCTGGCCGACTCGTCATCTTTCGCGATATGAAATTCCGGCGCCGCTGCGAGTTTGCGTTGGGCGATAATGGGTTGAACCGCGAGACGGCCCCAAAGAATAACGAAGAGACTGATTAAAACGCCGAGTCCGAGCTTGCCCGGAAACTGAGGCAACGGCCTTTCCTCGGTTGACGTCGCGGCGCCGAGGAAGGCGAAGACGATAAATGAAGAGACGCCAAACCGGATATCGGGGGAGAAAATGTTTTGAGCGAGCAAGGCCGCGGCTGCAAAGGCGTAGGCGCCGCGGACCCCATCGCGCGATTCGCGCCACACGTGTATGAGCCACATCCCCGCGGCGGCGATGATGGTTAAGATCAGGGAGATTCCGACTATGCCTGTTTCTGCCAGGATTTGCAGGTATTCGTTGTGAGTAAAATTAACGATGACTTTTTGTTGAGGCCACAGGGCTTTGAGGGCCGGTGAGGCGTATTCGACAAATTCCAGATGGAAGCGGCCGAGTCCGCAGCCGAATATGGGGTTTGCCATCCACATGGAGAGGGTGTCTCTCCAGATCAGCCCATGCGTCCATGAACGATCTTGGAACCACCATAAACCGAGCCCTGCGCATACGGCGAGTGCCCCTAGTGCAGCGGCTCGGCGTTTGGGGGGCAAGGCGATTATCGCCCATAACGCGCCGGCCGCGCCCACGCCGAATAAGGCTGCCCGCGTTTTTGTTGTCCAGAGTCCGATTAAACAAAGGAAGGCGCATGCAGCGAAAAACCCTCTTTCTTTGTTTTTTGAGGTGAAGGCAAGCCCCGTTGAAAAAACGGCGGAAGCACCAAGGTAGGCGGCGAGAAAAATCGGATTCCCAAACGTCGCGATCGGCCGGTCGAGGTGGGGCACCATCAGGACGCCGATCCCTCCGCGGGTTTGCAGCAGCGCGTAAAGACCAACGGCTGCGGCGGTGCCTGCCCAAGCCCGCGGCAGTGCGGGGCCGGTCAGGGTCCGGCTTGCCGCGAAAAAAACGGCGGCTGCAAACAAAATGCGAACGAGTTCCAACGTCGACGCGCCGCGTTCGGGGCTGAGCACGTAGAAAAAAAGACCGCCGAGCGCGTAAAGAGCCATCGGCATGTCCAGCGGTGAACGGCGCCAGCGGGGAGCGGTCGCGTGAATCCAGGAGGCTGCCAATACAAGACATTGCAGCCCGATGCCGGCTTCGAGTACCAGGAGCTTGGAGCGTACGATCTTTTGGTCCGGAACAACGCCTATGGCGATCGCCAGACCTACCCAGATCGCGGTGGAGCAAAACGCGAAGGGATTTAGGGCTGCCGCTTCAGCGGGTTCGGGTTGATTTCTTTTTCGCTTTCCCACGGGAGAGAAGCCGTTTTACAAGCCGGTCCTGGCGCGCAAACATTCGCTTTTTATCGGCGGGTTTCCTGTCGTCATATCCGATGAGATGGAGCGAGCCGTGGACTGACAGAGTAATCAGTTCGTAAAAGAGGGGATGGCCTAATTCCCTGGCCTGGCGTTTCGCGACCCCGAGGCCGAGATACACGTCACCGAACGGTTGGTCGGCTTGGCGCACAACGCCTGGAATCGCATTAGGGTAGGAGAACGAAATAACATCCGTAGGGTAATCGTGGCCGAGGTGCTGTTTGTTGAGCGTTTGAATTTTCCGGTCGTTGAGCAGGATGAGGCAAATTTCGCCGATGCGGCGTCGTTTCGGTCCGAGAGCCGAAAGCACTGCTTCGCGCAGCATCTTGCGCTCACCCCCTGTGAAGCCGTCAAACCCAAACAGGGATACGTTTATGGCCGCTTCTCCTTTTCGTGCGAGTCGAAGGCTTCAACGATGTCCTTGACGAGCAGATGCCGGACGACATCCGCCGATAGAAAATGCACAAAACGAACGGGTTTGATGTGTTTGAGAATTTTCTCAATAACAACAAGCCCCGACCGTCTTGGGCTGTCGAGATCTATTTGAGTGACGTCCCCTGTAACGACAACGCGAGAGCCGTTTCCCATACGGGTGAGAAACATCTTCATCTGTTCAATGGTTGTGTTCTGCGCCTCATCGAGGATGATGAACGCGTTTTCTAGAGTCCTCCCTCGCATGTAGGCCAGCGGGACGATCTCAATAATTTCATCGTCGCGCCAAATTCTAAATTTGTCCGGTCCGAGGGCGGCGTAGAAGGCGTCGTAAAGCGGCTTGAGGTAGGGGTTCACCTTCTCCTGGAAATCCCCGGGAAGAAAGCCGAGGTGTTCTCCGGCTTCGACGACAGGACGCGTCAGTACAATTCGGCTTACCTCGCGTGCTTTGAGTGCGCGCAGGGCGCAGATGACGGCGAGATAGGTTTTTCCTGTTCCGGCCGGCCCGATGCCGAATGTGAGATCTCCCTTGAGGATGCAGTCCACGTAGAGTTTTTGCCGTTCCCCCCGCGTGCGAACGGACTTGCCGTAAGCGGTCATGTAGACCGCATCGGACGGGGGCATCGCCTCTTCGGCGGGAAAAGCGAATGCGTGCGGCGGCTCGTCCGGGGTTTCTCCGGAGCGAACACGATCAAGGCGGTCACGAAAGCGTTTTATCGCCTTTTGGACGCGTGAGGCGGTTCCGCGTAGGGTGAGATGCAGTTCTTCGCCTTGCGGATCATGCCTTACGAATACCTCAACGGCGTGTTCGCGTTCGATTTGTCTTAGAAAGAAATCGCGCTCCCCAAGAAGCAGCAGCGCTTCTTGGTCGTCGCGGATATTTAATTTACGGGTGACCATCGTTCCTCCCTCGCGATTGATTCTTCCGCGAGGCTCAATAGAGACAGTAGCGCTTTCTTACCCTCGTCGGGTAGCGGGCTTTGTGCGCGTGCCAGTCCTGAGCGGCCGAGTTCGCGTATTTCCCAGACATTAAATTGTGAGCCCGAAGCGCGGGCCGTTTCCAGAAGCCCTACCAGCGCGGCCAGAGAGTCTGCAGACGGAGTCTCTGAAAAAACCGCTGCGTGAGCGGCCAATGCCTCGCGTGATTGATCGAGTTCCTCCGCGTCGTCGTTGGCGTCGGGGTCTCGCCGCACGGCGAACTTTCGTACCGCCGCCCGTTTTGATTCTCCCAGGAGTCCATCGAGTCCCCAGGATTGGCTGTCAGGAAGGTCCGCGACCGCCGTTCGCAGCGCTTGCGGTCCTTTTTCGACGAAAAGGCGCTCTAAATCCGAGGCGGTTGACTCCGGGGAACCCACCCTCCCCAACCAGCATTCTATGGACACACCGCCGGAATCAATCACGACTGCCAATCCCTCAAAAGCGCAATATATTTTTAGGTCCTGGGCCGAGACCTCGAAAAAGGACACCGTGGTTGATCCCTCACGATCGGGTTTATCGCGCCGACAAAGAAGGCGCGTATTTGTTTTTAGATGCGGAGCAGCCAATTCCGGTAATTGGGGGGCGCGTTCCGCGATTGCCGCCGAAATCGCGGCATGCACGGCTGCTTGCCGGACGTCAACGCGACGCGGCCGGGAAAGGCGGCGATACATCTCTGCGGCATCCGAGCGTCCTTCGACGGGAACCTCGGCAAGATCTTTTAGCAGATCCACTTCGAGTTCTGCAGCGCGCTCGGGCATTTCGAGAGCGAGAACATCAATCGTGCGGGCGGCTTCAAGAAGGGCTTGGGCTGCTTCTGTCGACGCGGCATCTTCTCCTTGCCAGGTCCAATGATTGAGGCCGGCAAGTGACGCGCGCCGAATCTCTACCGCACGAAGGAGGCGTTGGGCCTCTTGGGGGACCGGGTGTCGTCGCGCGGCAGCGGCGAGGAACGATTCAACACGATCCGCATCGTGTGAGAATAAGAGAGGCCCAGCCGCGTCGAGCGACGCAAGTTTTTTGCGGGTTAACTCTCGGAGGAGAGTTTCAATCGCGTCCGCGGCGCCGCGTGAAATTTTCTCGAGTGCTGCACGCAGGGGACCGCGCCAAGCGGGGGATCGGTCGGGTGCCTGCGGGTTTCTGCAGTCGCAAATGCCGCGCCATCGTTCGAGCCCATGAGAACAGCTCCGCGCGCTCACTGATTTGAGACTTATTTCCTGCGGAGGGGGAAACAGGTCGAGAAAGGAAGCGTAGTTGGTTAGCCGGGCGGGGGCCTCCCGCTCAAGGAGATCGAGGGTGAACGCGAGGGCGCGTTCCCCGTAGGGATGAACGAGTCCAAACAGTTCGGCGTCCATTGCCAGATGAGCGAGTTCGGCTGCGTCGTTTGCGGTTAATGAGTCGACGAGTTTATTCGCAAACCCTTGGCAGCCATCAACGGCCACGGCATCATCGTCGGCATTAGCATTTTGCGCGAGCATTTTATTCGGTGTGAGGTCGCCGCGGTAGACGAATAATGCAAGCCAACTTCCCGGGCGTTCGCGCGAGTTCCACCGGTAGGGGCGCCGGGGGTCGAGTCTTTCCGGGAGAACCTCGGTCCAGTCGTCATCGCCGGACCCGAGTGGGCGAACACGCGCGGCCTGCGTTCGGGTAATTAAGGTGAAGCGGATTCCTTCTTCGATTAAGGCCTCGCAGGTTTCTTCGTCAATCGCGTTTTCCGGGAGCCACATGCCTTCGGGGTTCCTTTCGAAACGAATCCGAAAATCGTCGATTCCCCAACGGATGGCTGTTCGTTTGTCCGCTCGGCTTGCGAGTGGAAGAATAAGAGGGGGATGCGGGACAGCCAGCGCTCCCCCGTGCCCGTGTTCACGTTGTTGGGAGTGATCGGCCTCGATTAATTTTCGGTAGACGCGCGGCTTATGTGTCTCGAGCCAGGCCATGAGTTCCGGCGCGGCGTCAAAGGAGACCCTGTTGAAATTATTATGCAGATCGGCGACGAGACCGCCCTCCCCGCGCAATACCGCACTCGTATTGGGTCCATAACAGCTGTGGTAGGCACGAAGGTAGGAGTCTCGATAGGCGATAACCGAAGCGTCTGTCTCGAGCGAGCCAAGCCATGGGTCTCGACGGGGTCCAATCGCGCAATGCAGGTGGAGGGCGTAAAACTTATTCTTCAACCGGCGCTCTCGATAAGATCGGCGGCATCCGTTCTCACGCACGCCGTCGTCGGAACGTTCACGTTGGGAATTCGCTGGTTGAGCAGGCGCCCAAATCCTAGGGCGTCATCGGTTTCGTACGCCGCAATGAATGCGGGTTTGTCGAGTCCGCGGCAATCCATGAGGTGCAGTTGACCGTCATCGCCGTCAGCCGTTGCGCCGCGCAGCAATTCGGCCTGCTCCGTTGATACGGGGGCGATCAGCAAAAAACGTTTGTTTCCGATGGGAGCGGATTCTTTTGACCCCTTGTCGCGCGGTTCGAAGGGGTAGTCTGCGCTTGGGACCGAGCCGGTGTAGGAGGAGGTCGGGATCAGGTAGCGGCCGAAGCCGGAACGCCGCAGCCGAACGGCCATCGTGTGGAAATCTTCAAGATCGGGACTGATTCGCCAGATGAGAAGATCGGATTCGGAATTCAAGCCATCCAATCCGTACACGGAGATCGGCAAGCGATGAGGAAATTGATCAAACGTCGTTAAAAATTCCTGTCGTGCGACCACTTTTTCGTTTGTCTGAAGGAGCGAGAAGCTTGGGTCGAGTTTCAAAAACCAGAAGTCCATGTAGACGCGCGATGAAGCGTTGCCGCCGCTCGAGCGTCCGGGAGTTTCATTCGTTGTCGCTTGGGAATCTTTCGTCATCATCAACCTCCGCGTCATCTGGGAAAACATCGATTTCTCCGGGTTTTCGCTTTATACGTTTTATTTTAAACGGCTCGGAATCACCGCGGCGTCGCGGACGCGATCGGCGTTGTGAAGAGCGAATCCTTGGAACAGGCCGTTTCCTTTTCCGCCGCTTGCGTGTGCGTTTGCGTTTCGGCTGGACCCAGGCATCGCCGGCAGTCTGAGAGGTAAGTTCCGAGGGAGGGGGACCCAGCGGTGAATGCCGCTGAACGGCACTTGTTGTAGAGGCCTCAATTTGAAGGAAACGGGTATTTCGGCTGGCCCCGGAAGTAATTTCGGTAACTCCGTATGAGGTAACTCCGGTGGAGACGCGAACCGGTAGAAAAATTTCACCCTTGTGATACAGCAATGCGTCCGTCGGCACGCGAAGGACGTTTTTCTTGGCGACGATCGTAATTTCCCCCTCCCACTCCGTATTGGGCGGGAGGAAGTGGCGCGGGCTAAGCAGGATTGTAAACGTGCCGCCGGGTTCAACAGTTTCCCCTTGGGTATCCAGGATAAAACTTTCAATGCGGCCCTGGACTTTGTTTTTTGGATCGTTGAGCGGCCAATAACGAACGAGCTGTCCTTTTTTAACCCACTTGGAATCGCCGGGCCGGACGCGACCGACGATCCGCAGTTTATGAGCGGCCTCCATGAGAAGGGCATTCGGCTTTACAACTTTGCCCTCCTGCGCGAAGACCTTCATGATGTAGCAGAGTTTTGGACAACGAATCGCCGTGGGCTTAAATATCCGCTGCCATCGAGCTTCCATTGTTTTTGAAGGTGTTGTTGAGCGCGAGTCCAGCATCGCCGCTAGTTCTGTTGTCAGCATCCTGCCGAGTTCGGTTTTTGAGGTCGCCCATGTATCGGGCTTGATTGATATTTTTTCGATGCGTCCTTCAATGGAGGAACGGATTCGAAAAATGTCTTCAGCGCGGACAGTCCCCTGCGTCTTGATCCGCACCGTGAGGGGACCGCGTGATACGTCACCCGTTTCTTGGGCCAGGCACGGGCCGCTCAGGAGTGAAAGTGTGAGCGCGGCTAAGGAAGTTCGGTGATATTCCCTCATGGATTGATTCTAGACTTCCGTCTCGCTGAGGGCAAGGGTTTCCCATCGTCCTTAAATCGAACCATGTTCTCCGCCTCGCGCGCGGCGTCGATGCGAACTTTCAGCCACGCGTGCATCGCGTCGTTGGGCATGAGAGTCTTTCCTTTCCAGCGGAAGAACATATTGTCCAAACGCTTCCGCCATGCACGGACACTGCCGTCATCCAGGAGTAGATACGGAACAACGATGACGCGGTTTCTCTTGCTGGCTTCGCGGATCGCCTTTCTCAGGATTTGGATGCTTTCCTCATGCTGCCGCGGTTTCTTTTCCGCATTGGGACGAACCAGAAATCCTCGCGCTGAAGAAAATCCTCCCCGGATTGCGACGTTGCCGGCGAGGGAATTGAGACGGGCCGCAAGCAAGGAGTTTTCCTGCTCGTCTGCGACGCCGGATCCGATCAAAATAACCATCTCTTTCTTCGGAGTTCGACTCATGTCCTGCGCCCGCTCGAGAAGGGTTCGTCCGACCGCCTCGTGCCCATCGAGACCGTTTGTTATGACGATCGGAATTTTCGATTTTACGCGTTTGACGACGCGTGATCCCATGCCCCATTTTTCCAGGAAGGCCTTCGAGGGATAGAGATTGGCGCCGAAGAGGTACTGCAGTTGTATAAATTCCGGAGTTGTGGATTCGAGAAACACCGGGATAACTACGATGCGTTCAACTTTATCCGCTTCAAGGCGGGTAACGGCACGCTGCAGTCCTCTCGTGCCGAGTGCCCCGGTGAAGGTCTGCAGTGGTATTTCTTTGCCCAACGATTTCCGGGCGTTCTTAACGAAGTGATTCCAATCGCCGCCTCCTAATTCGCTGACGAGGAGGACTCCGACCGGCTTGGATTGCCAGGGAGAGGCCAGCAGTACGCAAGGGAAAAGCAGGCAGGCCGCGCTTCCTAATAGGAGCCGCTTCATGCCCTCATTCTAACAAATGAATTTTCCCAGGGTATTGCGAGATTTCCGCTTATATTTATGTCGTTTTTCCCGGATTTTTGGGTCAGCCCCCGACCCGGATGGCCGCATCGGAAATCATTTTCATTATTTGGTCAAGAATCCCAGCAATTTTAGGTCTGAACATCCTTCCAATCACGAGAACCACGCCGACAACGACCGACAGCATCATAAGGTATTCGACGGTGTTTTGTCCCTTTTGGTTTAACGTTCCCATAACGACCTCCCGGACCTGCCGGTCCTTCACTTACTTAGACGGCAGTCGGTATTATTTGTTCGTGGTGATGATCGCGAGAACGCGGCGAACACTATCCGTTAGGTGAGGCCGAAACGCGGCGAGGGCCGCGAGCGACAATAAGAGGCAGAGTAGTAGGAAGGGTTCCAGTGCGAGGCGAAGCGCGCGTCGTGCGCGACTCAGCCGCGACTTCACCGTTCCGATAGGAACGTGCAGCGAGTCTGAAAGTTCAAGGTAGCTTTGGCCGTCCAGTTCACGCAGAATCAGCACGCCTTGTTCATCCGGCTCAAGAGAGGCGAGCGCGGACTCAAAACGTTTTCGGTGTTCGGCGGATTCCAAGATGTCCTCGGGCAGTGCATCCTTTCCGGGCAACTCGCTGCAATCCAGGGGCAGGAGGCATGAACGGAACTGCGAAGGGCGTGATGTCTTTTTATCTTTCCACGTATTCACAACGATTCTGTACACCCAGGAACGCATCGAACTTTCTCCGCGAAATCGTGGAAGGGCTTTGAGCGCCTTGAGCATCGTGTCCTGCGTCAGGTCCCACGCTTCAGATTCGTTGCCGGTCAGGCGGAGTGCCAGACAAAATGCAGGATCCATCGTTGTGTTGATCAGATGATGGCTCCGGGCATGGTTCATGACCTAACCTCAACGGGGACGGGGGGAGTGGCGGGGATTTCAATTTGCGACAGGAGGCGAACCATCGACCAGCAGAGCAGTCCGAGGGCTGCGATTCCGTAGAGCGGTGATACGCCGAGCGTTAGCGCACCCGTGACAAGCATGAGGGCCATGGAAAGTGCGGAGCGGACCGTAAGTTCCGGAGACGGTGCGAGGTCCGGTGTGTCGGCTTGTGATTCGCGCAGGGCGGTGTAACCGAGCATCGCCCCAATCGCAAGTACGGCAAGCATGCCGTCATAACCGAAGAATTGATCCGCGACGATGAGTGATGCCCAAAAGAAATTTCCAAGCGCGTGCATTGCAACCGCCGCGCGCAGGCCTCCGAGGCGGTACATGCATGCGAGTGCGAGTGCTCCGGACATGCGAATCCAGATGAAGGTGGGATTTACTGTCTCATGCAGGCACACAAAAAGCAAGGATACGGGGAGTGCCGCGGTCCAAAAGGCGGTGTGATCTTTAATGCCGATGCGTCGAAGCAGAGCCCACGCACTGCCTAGAAACGCGCCTCGAAAAATCGCTTCTTCGGCGATCGGGGCCAGAAGTCCGCCGCGTATCAAAAAACAAAACGCGGCGTAGGCGTTTGCCTCAGGTGCCAGCCCCCATGCATCGTAGTTGGAGGCCCCTTCCAGGGATGCTGTCGGCGACAGAACGATGACTATTATTTTCGCCGCGACAACTATCGCCGTCGCACGCGTCGCGACTCCGAGCCACCGGGGGCAGCCTAGTCTTGTAAACATGTTCTTAGATTAGACGGAAAGGGTTGAAAATTTGTTCCCGGAGGGTAACTTGCGGGTAAAGAATAAGGCGATACGGATCAGCGATAACTGTTTTTAGGGGCAGGCTTTTCCGATGAAAACATTCGCTTTAGCCAGCCCCATGGGCCGCGGGAATGCAGGGGGCACGGCGTTGTCGGTTCGGTTCCGGCGGCGAAGATTTCCGTTCGCCGCTCGCGGCAACCGGCGCTGGCGATTCCGCCTGAGTTTGGATCGATGGTTGCTGTGCGCACACTTTCGGGTTTTGGCCAGACGTCTCCTTGTGATGCAGGCCCGCCTGTTGTTTTGACGAATTTCGCCCAAATCGGCAATGCGGCGGAAGCGCCCGTGATGCCGAGGGCGGTGGGAATATCCGAGCCGCTCCAGACCCCGGCGACGATGCGGGGGGTATACCCGATAAACCAGGCGTCTTTTCCATCGTTGCTCGTGCCGGTTTTTCCTGCCGCGTTTTGGGCGAGGCCCCAGCGCGCAAGGCTGCGTGCCGTTCCCGTTCGAACGACTTCACGCAGGAGGTCGGTCATGAGGTAGACCTCGGCGGGATTTAAAACGACCCGCGGCTGCCTGTGATGGAATTCGAGAACCGAGCCCCTAGTATCGAGCGCGGCTTCGACCCCAAAGGGTTCCACGCGATAGCCGCCGTTGGCGAAGGGTGCGTAGGCGCCCGTTATTTCGAGCAAGGAAACTTCCGAAGCGCCGAGGGCAAGTCCAAGTGTCGGGCGCAGCGGGCTGCGGATCCCTAGTTCTCGGGCGTACTCAATAATCGCCTTCGGTCCGATTTCCGCGGCGAGGTTGACAGTCGCCGCGTTGAGCGACCGGGCAAGGGCTTCCCGTAAAGGCACGGGTCCTTGGTAGCTGCGGCTGTAATTGCGGGGCACCCATGTGCCGCCAGCAATGCGGTAAGCCCGTGTCGTGTCGGAAAGAAGAGTGGCGGGCGTCATCGCGGCGCGGTTGGGACCGCTGCGCAGGGCCGCGCCGTAAACGAAGGGTTTAAATGCCGAGCCGGGTTGCCGTCGCGCTTGTGTGGCGCGATCGAAGGCGCTTTCCGCGAATTTACGACCACCCACAAGCGCTCGAATAGCACCCGTTCGTGGATCTAAAGCGATGAGGGCCGCTTCATGTTTAGCGCCGGCGACCGCCTTGGAGGCTTGTTCCTGGAGCCAGGGATCGAGGGTGGTGTGCACGGTCATGCCGCGGGTCATCCACGCCTCGTCGCTGTAACGAGAGGCCAAGGCGCGTTGAATGTAAGCGAGAAAGTGATCCGCGTCTCGCGGCGTTATATGGGCGGAACGGGTCACGCCCAGCGGGGCCTCGCGCGCAAGTCGTGTTTGTGTCGGGGATAAAAATCCTTCCCGATGCATTGCGGTGATTACCTCGCTTCGGCGTTTGTGTGCGCGTTTAGGATGGCGGAACGGGTTGTAGCCTGAGGGGGAGCGAAGCAGCCCCGCCAACAGTGCGCATTGGGGAACCGACAATTCGTGCGGGGTGAGGGCGAAAAAATGACGCGCCGCTTCGTGTAATCCGACGATGCTTACCGGTCCCTTCTGGCCGAAATAAACGCTGTCAAGATAAAGGCGCAGAATTTCCGATTTCGAATACCGCGCTTCCAGGTAGACGGCGATGAAGGCCTCTTTGATTTTACGTGAGAAAGACCGCTCGGGAGTGAGAAAGAGGTTTTTTGCCAATTGCTGCGTCAGGGTGCTTCCGCCTTCGGTGATGCGGTGGGATCGCAGGTTTCGCCAGGCTGCGCGTGCGATACCGCGAGGATCGATGCCCGAATGCGAAAAGAAGCGGCGGTCTTCAATCGCAATTAAAGCCTGGGTCATCGTGGCAGGAATATCGCCTGCGGCCAGCGGGGTGCGCCGTACTCGATTGCTTCCGGAGAGTTCGTAGAGAAGCTCGGGCTCAAGCACTGCTTCGATGAGAGGGATGTTTTCGTCGGCGAGCCGGAGTGATTGAACACGGCCGTGATGGATTTCGATTGCGGCGGCATTGGGTGTTGAGCGGACGAAGGGATGATCAAAATCGCGTAAATTTACGATGAATGCATCGGATGTTCGACGGTATTCGCCCTCGTTCGGGGGGGCTTCGACGCGTTTGTAATTTAAACGTTTAAGCCTATGTTTTAATTCCTTTGCCGAGATGGGTGTCCCGGGCCTCAGGCGCACGGGCGAAGAAAGAACGCGGGTTGTGTAATGAGGCCGGGACGCGCCGTCCAATAACGGCGCAATACGCTTCTCGGCATAAATCGCAAGCGACAACGCGCCTGCTGCGAAAAAGCCCAGGCCGCTTGCGAAAGCCCAAAGCCATCGCGGTGCCGGACGTTTTTTGATCGAACGTCGGGGCGACGATTTGGATCGCCGCGGTTTACGACGGGCCATGCCGATTTATTTCTGGTAGGTCCAGACGGAGCTGCGACCGCTCGCGCCCACGACTGCGACCAATAGAGAATCCGAACGTTCGGCCACATCGGCGGCGTATCCGGTGAGTTCTCCCTTCCACACCGGTTCGAGTGCGAGGCCGTTCCATTTCTGGTAATGGAGTTCGGAGCGGTTGAATTGGCCGAACTTCGCGGCCAACTGGAAGAAGCGGGCCTTGTTGCTGAGGCTGTAAATGCCTCGAAATCCTGCCTCGCCGGTGTCGATAATGAGGCGGGGATGAAATTTTAATTCGCGATCGCGGATCGCGATGCGTTCGGCGGTCTGCCCGAATTTCCCCGGCGTGGACCAAGAGCCTTTCTTGAAGAAAATACGGACGCGATTGGTTCTGCTGTAGGTCAGAAGGATAGGTGTATCGTCTTGGAGGGCGAAACCGAAACCATAAAGCCAGTCGAGACGCTTGTGTTTGATGCGGTTGCCGGTCTTCCCGTATTTTCCTTTTTCATAACCCAAGCGGTGGATTGAGCTCCCCATAAATTCACCATCGATATCGACTTTCTGCATGCCAAGCACCGGCAGGCCGGAGCCGTCGTGGAAGGAGTGGACCATGAAGGGAAGGGATTTGCGTTTCGTTATTTCCCCTGCCTTGCAATCAAGAACCAGGGTTTCGATTCGTTTGAAGAATTTATTTTCGGCGACAGCGAAGATCTCGGCGCTGCCATCGCCGTCAACGTCCTCACTTTCAACGGCCATGAAGTGGGAGGCGGTTGATTTATGTTCATAGCGGCAAATGCGTTTCCAGTTGGAATCGTAAACGTCAATGATGCGCGAACCCGCAAGCACAACTTCGGGAGCGCCGTCGCCATCAGTGTCTCCTACTGAAATTCCAATTGCCTCAATGCCAAGCATGGGACTGCGGGCAATTGAATTGCGAAGGCCGTCGGCTGCGGGTTCCGGCGCGGATGCCGGGGCTGGACCCGCCGTTGAGCGTAATTTGATCTTATCGCCGACTTTTAGCGCGTGACTGCCGGATTGAACCCATTCGACTGTCGAATATTTTTCTTCCACAGTGACGATGCGAACCGCCCCGACGGATTTTACGTCCGCCCCGAGGGATTCTCCTGTGACGGGGTGTGTGAGCTCGCCTGAAACTACCGCGAGATCGTAGTGATCACCGGTCTTCAGTTCCGATTTCGCTCCTAGGTCCAAATAAACGGTGGATCCGTCGGTTTTGACCGCGTATCCCGCCAGTGTGGAGGCCTGTATTGGGGATACCACGAGAAGAATGGTGAATAAAATTGAAATCATTCGCATCGCTGAAGTCTACTACAATAGAAATGCATGTACGAGGCGGTTGGAAGTTACGAAGATATGCTCGCGTTGATCGCGCGGGAAGAGTATCCGTCCCGAGCGGGAGAGATCCCGGTGAAATCGACGCTGGCGCGATTTTTCATCGAACCCGTTTTTCAGGTCCTTGGGATTTTGCTCGGTGTATTTTTTCGCGTGCTCCCCGCATCGGTTTCGTATAAACTTGAGACCCTCCTGTACGACAGTCTTGTTGGCGAGAACCCGGTCTATCCCTTCAAAGACAGCCGCGGGACCCTTGCACAAGCCCGTGCGCTCAGAGACGCGGTGCAGCGCGCGACGGGAAAAACGCCCGCCATTTTAAGCCTACTCGCTCATGCTCCGGTTAAGAAAGATCTTCTCTACTTGATGATCGAACTCTTCCGGCATTCCTATTGGGGCATGCGCGAGATGCGTGGAGCGGACTGCCGGCCTAAACTGATTAATGCGATGGACGCCTTCGCTCTCGACATGCTGCCGGTACATGAAGAGGGTTTCTATTCCGGCATGATGAGCACCTATCACCTTGGTTTTGACCGGATGCCGAGTCTTCGCTCCGGCATCGGGGGCTTTTTGCTCCGCCACGCGCGTTGGCCCCGTATGGCGGGACGCATCAGCCGCGCTTTGGGTGATGGGGGGGATGTGATCATGGTGCTTGCCGGGGGCATCGAAACGACGGCGCGTTTGAATTATGCCTTGCGCGAACGGGTCGGTGAATGGTGCCGTCAGAGTCCGCGTGCGTCCGATCCTGGTTATGTGATTGACAATGCCGGGTCGGCATTGTCAAAGTGGATTTCTCGTTTGACTGCGGATAATGTGATAGGGCAGAAGTTTGTTAAGAATCGCTGGCGGACGATTGAGATGAGTTTGCTTTACAGCGCCTTGGCGGATGGAGGCTTTAAAGAGGCGAAAATGGGGCGGTTGATGCCTGCGACACGGGATGCGTTTAACGCCTTGGGTGCTGCTCTTGGTTATGACTCCAACGCAATCGCGTCGGCGCTGCGCGATCTAGAGGCCGAATTTTCCCGCGAGACGTCGTACCGCTCACGGTTTTTTAGATTCCTGGCGAACTCAGTGGTTCGCTCCGGGAGGCCGATTATTTTAATGCCGCTGACCTTGGGAGAACCGGGTCGTGTTGAGCTGCGGTGGGGCGATCCTGTCGCATTGGAAGCGGTTTCCGGAAGTGTTGTCGCCCCGATCGTGACGGTTCGGCGGTGGGATGGAGTGACTGAGTGCGGGATTGATGAATTTGCCCGCGGGTTTGTTGCGGACGGGTATCGTTAACGCAATGTTGTAAACTGAACACGCTTATGAAGCTCCGCTTGTACACCCGAGCCGTGGATTTGAAGGGATTTTCAGTCAAAAACTGCCCTTCCATGCCGACCCCTTCCAGTATCCTGATGTGTGAACCTAGGTATTATAACGTCTCCGAAGCTCACAATCCCTATATGGGCGGGCAGAAGATTAATGGCGCGCTTGCTCTGGAGCAATGGAACGACGTCAAAAAAGCCTTTGAAGATTTGGGCCGTTCGGTAGAAACGATTGATCCCGTTGAAGGACTCGAGGATATGGTTTTTACCGCAAATCAAAGCCTGACGGGACTGACACCTCGCATGGAACGTTTGTGTTTTCTCGCTCAAATGCGTCATCCGGGAAGACGCGGCGAAGTCCCCCATTTTGAAACGTGGTTCAAAGAGAAGGGCTACAAGATCTCCAAGCTGAAAGACCCTGCTTTTTCGTTTGAAGGCATGGGTGACGCGATTTGGCATCCGGGAAAGCGTCTCCTGTGGGGCGGTCACGGCTTTCGAACCGATCCTGAGGTATACGAGCCGATTTCAAAAGCGTTTGAGACCCCGGTTGTTCTGCTGAAACTCGTCAATGAGCGTTTTTACCATCTGGATACTTGTTTTTGTCCGTTAACCCAGGAAGCGGTTATGATTTATCCGCCGGCTTTTGACCCGGACAGTCTGGAATTGATTTTAAGACTGTTTCCGATTGTGCTTGCCGCTGATGAGCGCGAGGCGTCGTCGCGATTTCCCTGCAACGCCGCTGTTGTCGATTCGACCGCCATTATGCAGTCGGGCTCCTCGACTGCCGTTCGCCACATGAAGGCGATTGGCGTCGTCGCGCGCGAGGTCGAGACCAGCGAGTTTCTCAAGTCAGGCGGTTCCGTATTCTGCCTGAAGATGCATCTCTATTGAAACGCGTCCTGTTCCTGTTAGCTGTTCTGGCTGCGCCGATCGGTGCTGCGGATTACGATGCCCCAACGACGGTTGATTCCGGGACTCGCCTTCTCACCTCTTCACTTAGGGAAGCATTGCGCCGGGTGGGATGGGAGTATTCGTTGGTTGAGTCGGGACGTCGACTCGTCGCGCTGACGGAGTCGGTTCCGATTGTGGAGCTGCGTCGGCGGCGCGGGCTGCCGATTCGGTGGGTTCGGGGGAAAAATCCGAAAATTGAAGTCGATCGTGAACGTGTCCGTCGTTTGCCGTTGTTGGAATTTGAAATGATGTTTTTTCGCGCGCGTTGGCTTGCTCTCGCGAATCTTCCCATTAATACGCTCGACGCCGAATACGCTGTGCGCCAGGAAATTTTGTCGTATGCGCTCGACAAAGCCGCGGTAAATCCGAAATTTGAGAAATTACTGCGCAAGGCGAGCGAACGGGAGCGCCGTGTGCTGCGGGAGCGCCGCGAAGGTTTGGAATTCGCGCGCGAACATGGCGAACGGGGTGCGGTGTTGTTTCCCGGGCGACGACCGAAAAAAGCGCTCAGTCGTCTCGCATTTGATCTCTATCTTTATTCTGAGGATCCCTATCTGCTCTACGAGAGTTTGGCCTCGGATTTTCGAATTCCATCGGATGCTGTTGCGATGGATGCGATTGAGGATTTTCTCAAGATTCACGGATCAAGGCTTGGCGAAGTTGTCTTTAGAGCCGATGGTCGCGTGGCACTCATCGCGGGAAGTGCGTACAACGGAGACGTCGCGCGGGCGGCGATTTTTGTTGAAGACGGGACAACCCTCGCAGAGCTCCGGGAAAAGGTCGGCACCTACGGTACGGTCTCCGGTGAGGCGCTTTCAAAACGAGTGAACGAATGGCTGCGCGGTTTGCAGTAATTCTCTCTCTAGCCGCGTTTTCGCTATTCGCGTGCCGCGCGCCGGATGGGATTCCTGCCCAATTGGGCCGGGTGGTGACCCTGCACTACACCCTCAAGTCGGGAGACGCATTCGCGGCCTCGACTGAAACGAAGGGAGCGGTTACCGTGCGCTTGGGCAACAATGACGGGCTCTTGGTTGGACTGCGTAAAGGATTGCTTGGCATGAAACCGGGAGAAGAGCGCGCTTTTAATATCGCTCCGGAAGAGGGTTTTTCGGACGGCCCATGGAAAGGCATTCTGCTCCAGGCGCGGGTGAAAATTGAGGCCGTGCGCATCGAGGAAAAGTGAAAACAAAGGGATTTACATTTGTCGTTCTGGGGTCGGGTTGTTTTACGGCGTCCTCCACCGGACCCGTGCGCAATCCAGCCGGTTACGCGCTTTCCCGCGGCGACCAAACCCTTCTCTTTGATTTTGGTTTTGGGAATCTTCGCCAGCTCGCTCGGGCGCAAATGAGTCCCGATACCGTCAGTCATGCGTTTTTTAGCCATCGGCACCCCGACCATGTGGGGGATCTCGCCGCGTTGTTGTTTTATTATCGCTACGATGGAAAGCCCCGCAGGAATAAGCTGCAGATTTATGGACCGCGCGGCTTTAAGGCCTTTTTTCAACGGTTGACCAAGGCGCATCAACCGTGGCTGCGGCCTCGTGGATTTAAGATTGAAGTAACGGAACTCGAAGAAAAGGCTGTTGTGCGCGGGGACGGCTGGCGCGTGGTCTGCCGTGAAGTGCCGCATTCAACGGAGGCGTTGGCTTTCCGGTACGAGTCGAAATTCGGCAGTGTTTGCTACACCGGAGACACGACGTATGACCCCGGGATCGCTAGCTTCGCCCAAGAAACGGATCTTTTTGTGGTTGAGTGCACCGTTGCCGATGGGTCTCGGACGGACGGGCATCTTCGCGTCTCGGAAGCCTTGGAGTTGGCGCGCCTTTCCAAGGCGAAAAAAACCTTGTTGACGCATCTTTCCGAAGAGTCTGAAAAAGGCCTGGCGCGGCGGATTGCGAAACTTCCACGGGTGTATAAAGCCAAGGACCTCCTAAAAATAAATATCGGTTATTAGCATAATGAGTATGCTCATGGTGGGCCGCTTGGCCGCGGCACGTGTTTAAGTTTTTCGCTGAAGGGTAAGGAAAACGAAAGGCGGCGGGCCGCTGTGCTCTTCACGTTCGACCTCGTCAAATTGCGACGCGTCAAATTCCGGGAAGAAGGCGTCGCCTTCGAATTCTCCAGACACTCGGGTGAGGTAAATCCGGTCCGCGCGGGACATGGCGTCGCGGTAGACTCTCTCGCCGCCGATGATGAAGAGTTCGGTTTCATTGGCAACCGACGCCATGCCGATGGCTTCCGCGAGAGAACCCGCCCGGTCCGCATCCTCCGCCTTCCAGTCGGGGTTGGTCGTCAAAATCACATTGCGCCGCCGCGGCAGGGCCCGGCCAATAGACTCGTAGGTCCGCCGCCCCATCACGATGGTATGGCCGACGGTGAGGGACTTAAACCGTTTTAGATCTTCGTGAAGCCCCCACGGCAGCGCATTGTCCTTGCCGATCACGCTGTTGTCTGAAACGGCGGCGATTAGAGAAATGATCATACCGCGATGGGGGCTTTAATGCCGGGGTGCGGGTCGTAGTTCTCGATCTGAATGTGTTCGTAGCGAAAATCGAGAATATGCTTTACGTCTTCATTAAGGACGAGTTTGGGAAGGGAGCGGGGTGTGCGCTCCAGCTGCAGCCGCGTTTGGTCGAGATGGTTGTTGTAGAGATGAGCGTCCCCGAGTGTGTGCACAAAATCGCCGGGTTCCAGTCCTGTTTCACGCGCCATCATGGCGGTGAGCAGGGCGTAGCTCGCGATATTAAACGGAACCCCTAAGAAAATATCCGCCGAACGCTGATAGAGTTGGCAGGAGAGTTTGCCGGCGGCGACGTAGAACTGGAAAAACGCGTGGCACGGGGGCAGCGCCATCTTCTCTAATTCCCCGACATTCCATGCCGAGACGATGTGTCTTCGGGAGTCGGGATTTTTCTTGATGCTTTCAATAACACCGCTGAGTTGGTCGATTGTTTTGCCATCGGGCGTGGGCCACGATCGCCACTGTTTCCCGTAAACAGGGCCGAGGTTGCCGTCTTCGTCGGCCCATTCATCCCAGATCGTTACCTTATTTTCACGGAGGTATCCGATATTGGTATCTCCCTTTAAGAACCAGAGCAATTCGTGAATGATGGAGCGGAGATGGACCTTCTTGGTCGTCACCAGGGGAAACCCCTTAGAAAGGTCGAAGCGCATTTGATGACCGAAAACGCTCCGGGTGCCTGTGCCGGTCCGGTCGTTTTTTTCTACGCCCTCCTCGAGGACGCGACGCATGAGGTCAAGATATTGGCGCATCTTGCATCATTCTATCAGAATCGGGGCTTGGGGCGGCCTCGACGATTTTCTGCAGCATGTCTCCGGCGCCCATGAATTCTTGGTTAATTGCATTCCGGATGGAAGCCATTTTATCCGAGGTAAGAAACCGCTTCATATCGGCTATGCCGTGCAGGGAGAGGGTCGTCAGTTCCGAAGGGTCTTGCTGGATTGTATTTGCGATCCTTATCATCGCGTGTACGATCTTCAGTGAGGGGGAGACCAGATCGTATTCTTTGAGCAGCAACGCCGTCAGTGTGCCTTTGCAAGCGGCAACGACGATTTGCCGGTGTCCGGAGGAGAGTTTGGAGACATCCTTGAGCGCGACAACGACGGTCTTTTCCAAGATATCAACAGCGGCGTCGACAGGGTCCGTTAACTCCGTCAGGCGCGCCGAAACCATTTCCTTGGTGAGTTGATTGACGTTTATCCATTCCATGGTGGACCTCTCTTGGCGGAGTGCCGTTGGGGAACTCCCGCAGTGTTAGAGTATCCGTGATCTTTGGGGAAATCTACATGACTTATGTTGGTGACGGGGGTCACGGGTGCAGTGTCATCGAATAAAAAGAATTAGCGAAGGGTTCTTGCTAGACGAAAACCGATGGTTTCTCGGCCCTTGTTTGCAAAATCCCGCACAGACGAACGAACGAGGCTTGAATCGTCGTCAAAAGAACCACCCCGAATGACATGGATATCGATTTTCGAATCGTCCCAAGCGCTTCCATCAAATGGCGCATCTTCGTACGTATCGTGGTAGGTATCCTGGACCCACTCGGCAACGTTTCCGTACATATCATACAGCCCGAAATAATCGCTGCTTTTGGTTGAGACGGGGTGTGTCCCTTTAGAGTTTCCCGCGTGCCAGGCAAATTGACCGAGAAGATTATTCTCATTTTTTCCGAACCAATAGAGTTGGGAGGTAACAACGCCCCCCCACGAGGCATATTCCCATTCCGCTTCACTGAGGAGGCGGTAGGTATAGGTGTTCTGGAATTCGTTGATGCGGGAGATAAATTCTTGAGCGTCCCCCCAAGAAACATTTTCGACGGGATGATGCTGGCAGCCGAAAAGAGGGTGGAATTCTTCCTCACGGCAATCGGCCTTCGTTTGGAATTTCGAAGGATTTTTATCCATCACCCTGGTGTACTGCCCTTGGGTGACTTCCGTCCATTGGACCTCAAAGGCATCTACCAGCCATACGGGGTGTTGGGGAGCCTCATCTTCACAGTGGCAATCCGGCTCTTGAAGTCTTCCCATGTCGAACGCCACTCCGGCGGCAATCGAATGAAACCTTGCGGCATACCCAACCTTGGATTCAGAGAAGACTTCTTCTAATACGGACGGATTCGGTTTTTTTCCTATTTGATGCCCCAGCGTCTGAGCAGAATTAATAAAACCCTTGGCCGAAGCCGGTTTAAAACTGTTGCTTCGTGCATGAGTGGACTGTCCCCAAAAAAGTAGAAGTCCAAAAATAAATGGACTCATTTTTCCAAATTTCATCTAGAGTAATTATTATTGCGTGGCCGGAAAAAAGCAATGAATTTTGGGCTCAAATTAAATTGAACGCTGGCGCAGGGGACCATTAGGCCCACGCGTCCGCTTGAACCCATGCACAGCCCCAGCTATACTGAAGGCATGAGGTTCCTTCTCGCCCTTCTACTGCCGACTCTCGCCGTCGGCGTGCATGCCCTGGAAGGCTTCGATGAAGAGGAGCACACTCGGGATAAGTATGTGTCTTCAGCCCCGGAAGAACTTCCACCGCAAAATCTAATCTTCGACCGTCGCGGAAATCCAACCTTATCCCTTAAGGATGACAAGAAGGACAGTGCGGCGAGAAAGAAGAAGAAAAAAAGGGAAAGCGGAAAAAACTGACCAGGAAGCCGGGAAAGCGGCGTCCGAAAAGCTGGAATAAGAGCAAGAAACGACGGCGTGTAAAAAAATCAGCTTCAAAACCTCCTCCGAGGGATGAGCCCGAAGCCGACGAGCCGCTCGACGCCGAAGACGATCCCGGCGGGTTTGACTACGGCGATGTCAGCGTTGATGATGAGAAGAAGGTCGCGATTCCCGGGGGCAGCGGTTCGACCTTTCGCCCCTCTCCACCCCAAGGCCAATAGCAGGCTCCTGTGAGACCGCGTCTGATAATCCGGTGGACTCTTTTTTTTGCAGCCCTGACCTGTTTTGTCTACTTTGTATTTTTCAACAGTGATTCGATGACCGCGCTCGGCGGTTTTTTTGTTATGGGCGGCTTGTGGTGTTGGCGCGAACGGACGAAGATGCGGGAGTTGGACTCTCCGCGTCCCCGATAGCCTGGGGCAAGGTGAACCGGAAGGCGGCCCCCATGCCGGGCGTGCTTTCCGCCCACATCATGCCGCCGAGCATTTCAATGAATGAGCGCGCGAGCGGAAGACCGAGGCCGGTGCCGTCGTTGCGTTCTTCTCCCTTTTTGCCCTGCACGAAATAACGAAACACGCTTTGCACCTCGTCCTGTGAGAGCCCCGGCCCGGTGTCGGTCACGGAAAAAACAACCATGCCGGACTGATCGCGAATGCCGCGATCAACCGAGATCGTGATATTGCCGCCCTCGGGTGTAAATTTTAGTGCGTTTGAGATGAGATTCGTGAGAGCCTGCAGGGTCCGTTTTGCGTCGGTTTGAACAAGAGGAAGTTGTTTGCCGGCTTTGACGGTCAGCCCGATTTTGCGGCGCAGCGCCCACGGCTGCAGGGAAAGCGCGGTTTCCCGAACGATTTCCAGAGGGTCGATCGCGGTGGCTTTCATCTTCATGCGTCCCGCTTGGATTTTTGAATCATCCATCACATCATCGATGAGGAGATTGAGGCGTTCTGCGTTGCGTAGAGCGGCATCCAGAAGCATCGCTTGGTTTTGCGTGTTTCCTTGGGCCGCTTCTTCCTTCATTAATTGAAGGGAGCAAAGAATGGAGGTCAGTGGAGACCGAAGCTCGTGCGTGAGGAAGGCGGCGGTCTTGGAATTGTTCTCTGGCTGCTTCATATATTCAGTATAGGTGAAGAACCGGCCTCAACCACGAAGGAATTTCGAAGAAATTCAAGTTAGTGGATTCAGAGGGCATTTCCTATACTTTTTAGGTGAAAATACCCGTCACTATTCTCTCTGGATTCCTGGGAAGCGGGAAAACCTCGCTGCTCAACCGGATCCTGGCTGCCCATCCCAACGGCCGGATTGCGGTGCTCGAAAACGAGTTCGGGGAAATCGCGGTGGACACCGAACTAATCTCGGCGATCCGTGAGGACATCATCGAGTTGACCAATGGCTGTGTCTGCTGCACGGTCCGGGGTGATCTCTCCGGTGCGTTTGAAACGCTGGGGGAGCGTATCGAGGGAGGGGACCATTTTGACCGTGTGCTTATCGAAACGACCGGTCTCGCCGACCCCGGCCCGGTGGCCCAGGTATTTCTTATTGAAGGGGCCGCCAAAGAGCGTTTTCGTTTGGACGCCGTCGTTACCGTCGTGGACGCGCGTCAGATGCTGGATGGAATAAACGATCGCGGCGAATCCAAGGCGCAGATCGCGTTGGCGGATGTGTTGGTGGTTAATAAAACCGATTTGGCTTCCACCAAGGAGGTGGAGGGCCTCGAGCGCTGGTTGGAGACGATGAACCCCGGTGCCAAACGTTTGCGTGCGCTGCATGCAGATGTACCGATGAAGGAAATTATCGATATTGAAGCGTTTGACATGACGCGCGCGGCCGAAGCCTCTGGCGAGGTGGAAGCGGGTTTTGAGCACGACGACGCCATCGGTTCTGTTGGGTTGCGCCTCTCGGGTGACTTGGATCGTGATCGATTTACATCTTGGATCGCGGGGGTGTTGTCCCGTTCGGGGCCGCGGCTGCTTCGGGTAAAGGGAATTCTCGCGTTTGCTGGCGATGATAAACGCTGCATTTTTGACGCGGTTCAAATGCTCAACGATTTGCGCGAGGGACGAGAGTGGAAAAACGACCCGCGTGAGAGTAAGATCGTTTTTATTGGTCACGATTTGGACCGCGAGGACTTAAAGAGCGGTTTTGAGGAGTGCGTGCTTTTATAGAATAACCGTCAGATTTTGTTCCCGAGGGGTTTGCGATGGCTAAGAAAAAATTTCGAATTGAACGCGACAGCATGGGTGCGATGAAGGTGCCCTCGGATGCGTTGTGGGCGGCACAGACGCAGCGCAATATCGCCAACTTCCCCATCAGCGGACAGCGTTTTCCGCGTGCCTTTCTTGAGGCGATTGGTTTGGTTAAGGGTTGCTGCGCCGCCGCCAACGCCGGTCTTGGTTTGATGAAAGGACGTGTCGCAAAAGCCGTGCAGGCCGGGGCGTGGCAGGTTGCAGCGGGGGAGGTCGACGATCATTTTCCGCTCGATGTTTTTCAGACGGGTTCGGGGACAAACACGAACATGAATGCCAACGAGGTGATTGCGGCCCTTGCGTCCAAACATCTGAAAGCCAAGGTTCACCCCAACGATCAAGTGAATATGTGCCAGTCCTCCAATGACGTGATCCCGACAACGATTCATGTCGCCGCCCATCTGGAAACAAGCAAGAAGCTGATTCCCGCGCTCAAACACCTCGAGAAAACGATTCGCCGCAAAGCAAAAAGCGTCGACACGGTTGTTAAAACGGGGCGCACGCATTTGATGGACGCAATGCCGGTTCGGTTGAGTCAGGAGCTCGGCGCATGGGCGACCCAAATCGGAAATGGGGTTAAACGTCTGGAGTCGACCTTGCCGCGCATCGCGGAGCTAGCCATCGGAGGGACCGCGGTGGGTACCGGGATTAACGCACCGAAGGCGTTTGGGCCGAAGGTCGCCGCCGAGCTTAAGAAACGAACGGGTATAGCGTTTAAGGCCGCCCCCGATCGATTTGAGAAACTCGCTGCACAGGACGCAGCAGTGGAGCTGTCGGGTCAGCTAAAAACGATTGCGGTTAGTTTTATGAAAATAGCCAACGATCTGCGCTGGATGAATTCCGGGCCTAATTGCGGGCTCGGGGAGATTACCCTGGAGGGCCTCGCCCCGGGATCCAGCATCATGCCCGGTAAGATCAACCCGATTATTCCCGAGGCGACGGCGATGGTGTGCGCCCGGGTGATCGGCAATGACGCAACGATTGCGATCGCCGGCCAATCCGGAAACTTTCAACTGAATGTGATGCTGCCGGTCCTTGCGTTTGACCTGCTTCAATCCATTGAGATTCTTACGAACACGGCGGGTTTGCTTGCCGACAAAACAATCGCCGGATTTGCGGCGAATAAGAAGCATGTCGGTGACCTCGCCGAGAGGAATCCGATTCTGGTGACAGCGCTCAATCCGATCACGGGTTATGACCTTGGAGCCAAAATCGCCAAACGCGCCTATCGAGAAGGACGCAAGGTGAAAGAGGTCGCGGCGGAAATGACGACCTTGTCCAATGGGAAGCTCGACCGCTTGTTGGACCCGGCCGTGCTGACGCGTGGAGGGGTATTAAAGAAGTGAGTGACGCGGGAGTTTTTGGTGTAGCCGTTTCTGAAGAGGCAGCGTCACTCGTTTATTTACCTATTCCTTGGGAAGTCACGACTTCTTATGGAGGCGGAACGTCCAACGGCCCCAAGGCAATTGAGGCCGCAAGCATCCAAGTCGATCTCTTTGATTCTGATGTGTTGAAGCCTCATGAAGCGGGTCTCTTCATGCTTCCCGAGGATCCGGCCATCCGAGCGATGAACGATAAAGCCAAGGGAGCCTCGCTGGAAGAGGTAAATGCCGCCGGGGCGAAGCTCAACGAGATCGTGTACCAAGCGGCAAAAACCCAGCTCAATGCTGGAAAGATTGTGGGTGTCGTGGGAGGAGACCATTCCGTCCCGTTCGGTTCGATCCGCGCTCATGCCGAAAAATTCCCGGGCATGGGCATTCTTCACTTTGACGCCCATTCCGATACTCGCGCGGCCTACGAAGGGTTTATTTGGTCGCACGCCTCAATTCTCTACAACGTTCTCGAAAATATCTCCGGGCTCGGTCGGACCGTGCAGGTCGGAATTCGCGATTATTGCGAACAGGAACATGAGTTTTTGGCGAAAAACAAGGATCGCATCCGGGTTTTTTATGACCGTGATCTCAAAACGCGATCCTACCGGGGTGAGCGTTGGGACGGGCTTTGTGAGGAGATTGTGGAGGCGCTTCCCGAAACCGTTTATATCACCTTCGATATCGACGGCCTTGATCCCCGTTTTTGCCCGAATACCGGCACACCCGTTCCCGGCGGGCTCGATTTTTCCGAGGCAAACCATTTGATCGGCGCGGTCGTTCGTTCCGGACGCAAAATCGTCGGCTTCGATCTCAATGAGGTTGCCCCGGGAAAGGATGAGTGGGACGCGAATGTCGGTGCCCGTATGCTGTATAAGCTCTCGGGGTGGACGCTGGCCAGTCTCGGCAAGGCTCAAATTCGTCCGTGAGCGATTCTCGTTATCATTGCCGCATCTGCGGCTGGCGGCACAAAAAACCGCCGTGGGGTCTCGATGGAAAAACCCCGTTCTTCACGCATTGTGATTGCTGCGGCGGCGAAGTGGGTTGGCAGGACCGCACGGTGGACCTGGTAAAAAAGACCCGGGCGAATTGGATGGGTCGGGGAAGCCCGTGGTTTTCTAAAGGCATGAAGCCTGAGGATTGGAACCGTGAGCGGCAGCTCGAGGACGTTCCGAAAGAATTTCGCGACTGAAAACTAAGGTACAATGACCCAGGACGCCTCGAATTTGGGCGAGTGGCGGAACTGGCAGACGCAGCAGACTTAAAATCTGTCGGCCGAAAGGTCTTGAGGGTTCGAGTCCCTCCTCGCCCATTTATAAAGACTATGAAAATCGCGGTTTTTGGCTGGAAATTCATTATTTTGGGACTTGTCGTCGCGGCGGCAGGAGGCGCTCTTTGGCGCTTGAAGGGATCCAATGCGGGTCTCGTGCTCGGCGCGTTCGGCGTCTTCTTCGCATTATTTTCGGCTTATTTCTTTCGGGATCCCGATCGACCGCTTCCCAATGATCCTTCGAAGCTCTATTCTTCGGGCGACGGTGTGATCATGAGTGTGGCCAACGAAGGACCCGGCCCGGTCACCACGGTCCGAACCTTCCTTTCTGTTTTCGATGTGCATATTCAGCGCATGCCGTGTTCGGGCAAGGTTGAGAAGGTGCAGTATAAAGAAGGATCGTTTGTTGCGGCGATGAAGCAGCCGGAATCCTTTAATAACGAACGCAATATCGTTTCCATCGCCTGCGAAGGACACGGCATTGTGGTTGTGGAGCAAATCGCAGGATTAATCGCGCGTCGGATCCGATGCTGGGTGGGGGCGGGTGATGTCGTCGTTGCCGGTGAGCGTTACGGGCTGATTCAATTCGGTTCACAGGCGGCTCTCCACCTTCCTGAAGGGGCGCGTCCTCTTGTTAAGCCGGGGGACCGTGTCGTCGGCGGTGTGACCCCGATCGCTGAATGGATCGAGAACAACTAAAACGCAGCGGGCAGGTTCTTGCGCCCTCCATATTCACCATGGGGAATATGGCGTGTGGGTTTTACGCCATCATGTCCGCGCATATCGGGAACTTTACCGAAGCCGCGACGGCCATCTGTCTGGGTGTTGTGTTTGACATGCTTGATGGACGCGTGGCCCGCCTTGTTCATGGCGAGAGTTCTTTCGGCGTTGAATTCGATTCCTTGGCCGACTTCTTAACCTTTTGTGTGACGCCCGCCTACATGATGTGCGCGTTGTTGTTTAAGGATTACGGGCCCCTGGGTTATGTGGCGTCCTTTATGTTTACGTTGTGCGGCGCTTTGCGTCTCGCACGTTTTAATGCGATTGCCCAGGCGGGTGAGGGTTCCAAAAAAACTTTTCAGGGTTTGCCGACGCCGGCCGCGGCGGGATTTCTTGCAAGCTTCGTATTGCTTTACGAAATTGTCGAGCAGGGCAAGAGCACTAAGATGTTGTCTATCTTTTTGGATCTGGTACCCATCATCGCCGATATTGGGCCGGTTCTAATGATCGCCCTCGCCTTCCTTATGGTTTCAAACATTCCTTACGGTGCGTTTAAGCAGCAAAAATCCGGCAGCATCCGGCCCATGATATTCGCCGGGACCGTGATGGTCCTGCTGTATTACTTCCCAGAAAACTCCCTCTTCTTCATCACCCTCTCCTACATCCTCTCCGGCCTCTTCGGCGCAGTCCTAAAAATCTTCCCAAAACGAGCCTAAAATAGGGCCGTACCTTGAGTTGTTGAGTTATTTGAAAACAAATAACTCAACAACTCAAGGTACGGCCCTATTTTAATGTGACGACGAGGATGCGGCCGTCGCAGTGGTAGGAGTAGCCTTTGTCGTTGGTGCCGGTTTTGGGGACGCGCGGGCATAGGCGGTGTTCGATGGAAGCGATGCGCGGGTTTTCCTGAAGGGTTGTGGCGATGAAGTCGCGTTCCTTGTCGATTTCGGGGTCGGGGCGGTGGGATAAATCCCGAAAGCGTGAATCGAGGTCGTAGTTGCCGCTTCCCCACCAGTAAGGCCGACCGACTGGATCGCTTGCTTCAAGTTTCCAGAGACGAAAGTGATGCCGTTCGTGAATCGCACGGACAGGAATGGCCCAATTGTGGTCTTGGACGCGGTTTTCGACGCGGTACAGGTTCATGGGCGGAAATCGCGTTAGTTTTTTTCCGGTCAGGAGATCCGCCATTCCCAGGGCAATTGAGACGGGAATGGAGCGGGGAATACGGTGCCAGCCGCCTTCTTTAAGTGCGCCGCAGACATCCTCTTCTCGGCCGATAAAGATAAGATTCCAGGCGTCGCCTTTTTTGTTGAAGCGTCCGACGCTTCGTGTCTGCGTCGACGCAAAAAGTTCGTCGAGGGTCACTTTTTCGGCTTGTAGTATTTTTTGTAAATCTCGGGAAGCCAGGCCTTTATCTGTTCCTGGCGGTCACGGCTTGTCGGGTGTGTACTGAGGAACTTTTCGAGCGAGCCGCCGCGCCCCTTTTTCCCGCTTGTTGCGGCTTCCATGCGCTGCCAGAAGAGCAGGGCCTCCGCCGGATCGTATCCTGCCTTGGCCATGAGGATCATTCCGATTTTGTCCGCTTCGCTTTCGTTCTTGCGGCTGTAGGGAAGCATAATTCCGACCCCGGTTCCCAAGGCGTAGAGTTGTCGATAGAGATTTTGCTGATGCGGGGTCTTCGCACCGATTGCCGCGCTCAACAACTGCCCGCCGCCTTGGACCAGCATGCCTTGGCTGACGCGTTCGGCCCCATGCCGAGCGAGGGCGTGTGCGATTTCATGACCCATGACAACCGCCACTCCGATTTCTTTTTCCGCTACAGGGAGGATCCCGGTATAGAAAGCGACCTTGCCGCCGGGAAGACAAAAGGCGTTGATCTGTTTGTCATCATCGACAAGATTAAATTCCCACTGAAAGTCCGGTTTGTTGGCGTGTTTGGCGATGCGTCGGCCGACCCGGCGTACGAGAGCCACTTTCTTACGGTCTTTGGAAAGTTTCGCCTTCTTGAGAATTGCTTTGTAGGCCTCTATCCCCATCTTCTTTTCTTCCGATTCGGAGATGAGGAGGAACTGACTGCGGCCGGTGTATTGCACGGTTTGACAGGCATTGGCAAATGCCAGAGCGGCCAGCGGTATGATGAGTTTTAGGCGTCCCGGATGCATGGGAACATTATAGCGCAAGAAGTGTTAGGGAAGTTGGATTGTCGGATTTAAGGGGGCGGCGATCGGCTGGGCCGCGAGGTGCATCTGGTACACTACGTTATGCCTTCTTCGGAAGAAACTCACGCGCAAGAACTCCTGGGTAGTTCCCAGGTCTACGCCAAGCGCGCCGTCGAGATTTTACTGGGCGACGAACGGCTTAAAGACTGCGTCCCTGCTCCGCTGCGGCCGGCGATGATGGCTGAATTCGACCGATTTCATCTATTTCTGATTTTTTCCTCTCTTGAGGACAAATCGCACCGGGAAAAGACATTTTTTCAGCGTGTGCATAAAAGTCTGCGAGAGCAGTTTTTAGCGTTAGAGGCTCGGCGTCTTATCCGTTTCCGCGATGAAATCAGTCAGATGGCGGAAGGCCCGGCCCTTTGGAAGGAGCTTAAGCCGGAAAACGATCCATTGCAGCCCTACTACGGTTCCTTCGATGGGGGCTGCAGGACTCTGGACGATTCCCCTTTTGGGGTTGTTGCGCGCCGGGTTTCCTCTCGTTTTTTTTCCGAGGAAACCGCAGGGGTCGCATATGAGACCGTTCTTTCAATTACGCTGGATACCGGGGACCGCGTGACCAAGGTCGTCGACGAAATCCGCGACGCCGGTTAGGACTTTTCTTTCCGGGGAAACAGCGGCGGCGCTTTCTTGATCTTTTCCCCATCCAGTCCATTGAGGACTTCATTAGGAGTTAGCGCCATTTGTGTTCGGCGCACACCCAGCGCGGATTGGATCTTGGTGGAGACGGTCGGCATGAAGGGTGAAATCCAGCCTGCAATGATGCGCAGCGAGCTGACCAAATCGAAGAGGAGAATCCGGACGCCTTCGAGGTCCTCCTTCGCCATTTTCCAGGGTTTCTTTTCCTCAATATGAAGGTTGAGGCGGCCGATTTGCACCCATATCAGGTTGAGGGCTTCCTGCAGATTGACGGCTTCATAGGCCTCGTCAATTGCGTCGGCGGCTTTCAGTACGCTGGGCGTGAGTGTGAGTTTATCCCGGTGGGATTTGCCGGGCAGCGCGCCTCCGAGATATTTGTCGACCATGTGCGTGATGCGCATTAGCAGATTGCCGAGATCGTTGCCGAGTTCGGCCTTGTAGCGATCCTCTATCTTGCTGAGTGAGAAATCACCATCATTGCCAAAGGGCATCTCGCGGAAGAGAAAGTACCGGAATACGTCGACGCCGTATTCCCGAGTAATTTCCTTCGGGTCCACGAAGTTGCCTTTCGATTTTGACATCTTCTGGCCTTCCACCGTCCACCAGCCGTGGGCGTAAACGCTTTTAGGCAGTTCCGCTCCGATGGCCATGAGCATCGCCGGCCAAATAACCGCGTGAAAGCGGTAGATTTCCTTTCCGACAAAATGGATGTCCGCAGGCCAAAGTGCTGCGGACTTATCCTCCTCGTCGGGCGCCTCCATGCCTGGAGGTCGATACCCTGTGGCGGTGATGTAGTTTTGAAGGGCGTCGAACCAAACGTAGATCACATGTTTCGGGTCGGATTTCACCGGAACGCCCCACTTTACTTTCGTACGCGATACGGCGAGGTCGCGCAGGCCGTCTTTAACGAAATTCGTAATTTCGGTCGCGCGTTTTCGGGGCAGTAAAAAATCAGGGTTCTTTTCGTAGTGTTCGAGCAGGGGTTTTTCGTACTTCGACAACTTAAAGAAATAACTCTCTTCTTCGGTGAGCGTGAGTTTTTTCCTGCAGTCGACGTTCGGGCAACGGCGAATTTCGGTTTTTTCTTCCGGGGGCGCTTCGGTCTCTGTCCAGTACGTTTCGCAGGAGACGCAATAGTAGCCTTTGTAGACGCCCTTATAAATGTCTCCGGTAGACAGGAGATGTTCGAAGACGGCTTGCACGCGTTTGACGTGTCGTTCCTCGGTGGTGCGAATGAAGTCATCGTAACGCACGTCAAGGTGTTTCCATAATTCGGAAAACTGTGCGGCGATTTTATCCGCGTATGCGCGGGGTTCGATGCCGGCGGCGGCGGCGACCTCCTCTATTTTTGCTCCATGTTCATCGGTGCCGGTCAGAAGATGCACGTCGCGTCCTTTGAGACGATGATAACGCGCAAGAATATCAGCCGCAAGCGTTGTGTAGGCGTGCCCGATATGGGGCGCGGCGTTCACGTAGTAGAGAGGGGTCGTGATGTAGAACTTCTTTTTTACGCTCATGCGGGGATGTCTCCTACGGATTGGAGCTGCTGCAGTCGAAGGGCTGCCAATTCAACGATGATTTTGGGATCGGCGTTTGATTTTAAGGCGCGCCGGAGTTCTTCGAGCTCGCGAAGAACCGACCGAACCGGTGCGGAGCGATAACCTTCTATGCCGCGTTTTTCGCGGATAAACCAGGCGATGCGGTGGAGTTGTTTTTCAACCGCGGGGCGCGCCAAGTGCAATTCCCGAGGAAGGGCGTCTACCAGCCGGAAGGGCCCCATTGGATCCGAGATCCACTCGCCTGGACTTTCGACGTCATCTCCCATTAGTTCGAGGGCGCGTGCGGACGAACCTTCGGCGCGGGCGATGGCGTCGGCCTTGTCCTCTCCCAGAATTTGAGTTAAAACGCCGGTCGAAAGAGGGCCAAACGAAATTGTCTGACATCGCGAACGAATGGTTGAGAGCAGGTCCCCAGGTCGATGGGTTGTTAGAATCCAGATCGTTTTTGCGGGGGGTTCTTCCAGAGTTTTGAGCATCGCATTGGCGGCCGATATTTCCAGCAAATGCGCGTCTTCAACAATCGCCGCTTTCCATTTCCCCAGGAACGAGCGGAGACTCACGGTTTCAATCGCGTGGCGGATTGTGTCGATTCGAATGGAACGCTGTTTTTCTTTTTCCTCACCGCGCAGTCCGGCCTGATAGGCCGAGTTGATGCGGTAGAGATCAGCGTCCGCGCCGCTGCTGGCACAGAGGCAGGAGGGGCAGGAGCCGCAGGAATCGGTTTTGCGTTTGGAGCAATTAAGCGCGGTGTAAAATGCCAACGCCGCCAACGCCTTCCCGACGCCGCGGGGTCCTGAAAAAAGAAGGGCGGGAGGGACTCGTCCCGAAGACACAAGCTCACGCAACCGGCCGACGGCCCGGTCTTGCCCGAGGATTTCAGAAATTTTCACGAGCTGTTATTGCGGCACAAATCACGGAAGATCTCAGCGGTCCCCATGAATTTCGCGTCGATCGCTTGTGCGACTTCGTTCATTTTCTCTCGCGGGACTCCGGCGGCCAGGCGGGCGACGCCCTCAAGCGACCAAGTTAGGAGCTCCGCGGGATCTACATGAATTTCCTGTGCGACCTCTGCCATGCTGCCGATGAGAACCACGGCTCCCTGTGTGATATCGAGATCTGACAGCAGCATGCCTTTCATGGCACCGTGACAGACTTCGCGAACGATTTCATCTCTAGGGATCGCGCCCTCTTTGCCTTCTGTCTTGCGGACCGCCGCGCTGATCATTTCATCGGCGGCGCGGGAAGCCGCTTCGATGGCATTGGGCGCGCCTTTCATATTTTCAAGGACAAATTCCGTTGTTTTATCTCGAAGAGGATGGGCTTGCGGACTCATCAGGACGACTTTATCAAATTGGGTTCGAGCGGCACGGGAGTGACGTCTATGCGGGTCAACTTCGCCACTTGGGAGATAATCTGCCGGTGCACTGAAAATTTGGGGCCGGTTCCGTCAATGAGTTCGATGTGGGGTTCACTCTTGGCTGCCAGGCGGTATCCGTCCCGCACACGTTTTCGAAACTTGCTTGTTTCCTGCTCCAAGCGGTCGAGATTGCGTCCCGGGTCGCGCAGCTTAAATTGGGTCTCTGGGATATCGAGTAGAAGCGTTAAATGTGGTTTGAGGCCGTTGGTCGCGATCGCATTCAGGCGTTTGACGAGCGCCGGATCGAGGCCGCGGGCGTGTCCTTGGTAAACGAGGGTCGCTAGTGTGTAGCGTTCACAGACAACAATGGCTCCTTGCTCGATAGCGGGGCGGATGAGTTCCTCGACGTGCTGCACCCGCGCGGCCTCGTATAAGAAAAGTTCCGATAAAGGATGAACGATGTTGTCGGGATCCAGCACAAGTTCCCGGATTTTTTCGGCAAAGGCAACGGACGCTCCACCCGGTTCACGGGTATGAATCGCCTTGCACTTGGCGTTGATTAAGGCGCGGGTCAACAGCGCAGCCTGCGTCGACTTGCCGCATTTGTCGGGACCTTCGAGGACGATAAAAAATCCTTTAGTTTTTGACATTGATTTCATCTCGTGACACCCGAGCACCGGCGGCGTTTAATTCGGATTTGAATATCTCGGCAAGGGCGTCTATTGGTGTATCCGGCCGACAGCTTAAAAGCTCCACTACCGCGGCTCCGTATTCCGGCCAGGTGTGAATGGCGAGGTGGGATTCCTTGAGAATCAGCACCAGGGTCCAGCCGTGGGGCGCGTAATGATGGCGGGCCTCGCCGACCGGTGTTAAACCGGCGGTTGCGCAGGCGCGTCTGGCTGCGTGTTCCAAGGGCTTAATTGAGTCAAGATCTGATGAAGCGCAGCCTTCAAGTACAATTCGAAAGGAGGAGGCTAAGGCGATGGGCGGAGCTTCAAGCATTGCGCCATTCTATCAAATGCATCTGAAGTCACGGACTAAAGTCTCATTTATTTTTTTAGGGATATCTCTTTGAATTTTGGAGCCTGCAAAAATAACTTAATGGGGAAAGAAGGAAGCCCCCCGCTTGGTGCGCGGGGGGCCTCGGCATTCCCTCCCCCGAGGGGGAAGGAGAGATTTTTAGGTTACGAGCACTTGCTGAAGCCGCAGTCCTTGCAACTCGGCTCCGAACATCCGGATTCAAACGCCACGTTTGCGGAGTAGCACTTCGGGCAATGTGAAACCTGCTGGAACTTCTTGGTGAACTCGAGCATCTCGTCGACCTTCTTGGTCTGCTCGGTGTTCTCCGTGTCGATCCAACCGGTGCGTTTGAGGTGCTCACGCAGTGCCACGCTGATCGCGTGCGGGATTGAGTCGACGCGTTTCTGACCGAAACCCATCGGTTTATCGCCCTTGGCGGCGTTGAGATGCTTCAGGATGCGGATCGGATCCCCGCCTTCGGAAAGATACTTCGAAAGGAGAATGCCGACGACCGTCGTCAGTCCCGAAATCTCTGTGCCCAGCGGCGCGATGTTCGTGAACACCTGATACGGGCCGTGTTCGTTGTAGTTGATGTGAATATGCAGCGGTCCGTAGCCTGTTTTCACTTGGTAATACTCGGACTTTACGCCGTAGGTGTCGACGGGCTCGCGGCGTTGTTTGGAAGGGGCCGCAACTTCGGTCGTCTCGTTCTTCTTGGAAGAGATGTTAAGCACCTGTTGGGACTTGGAGCCGTCCCGATAGACGGTCACTCCCTTGCAGCCCGCCTCGTAAGACATCATATACGCCTTCTCGATGTCTTCGGTGGTTGCTTCGTTGGGCAGGTTGATGGTCTTGGAAACGCCGTTGTCGATGTACTTCTGGTAGGCGGCCTGCATGTTGATGTGAGATTCCATCGACAGATCATGCGAGGTCGGGAAGAGCCGCTGGACCTTCGGCGGAATTTCCGACACGCCGCGTACGGCCTTGTGATTATCGTCGATTTTCTTCCAAAGTTCCTTTTCGTTGAGGCCCCAGAAGTCATTCTCTTCCGCGAGTTGCCGGAATAAAGGATTGGCTTCGAAGAAAACATCCTTCGACTCAGGTGTTTTGTTGTGCTTGAGGGCGTCGAGGGCCTTCGCGTTGTAGCGCGTGTAGGCGATCGCAAAGAACGGCTCAATACCGCCGCCCTGCAGGCCCGCCGCGATGGCGATTGTTCCTGTAGGAGCGATGGTCGTGCGCGCACAGTTGCGCGGCGCCGACGTGTGGCCGCGGAAGTGCGGGCCGTTGGGATCGTAGATCGAATCTTTCCAGTTTGGGAAAACGCCGCGGTCGCGGGCGAGTTCCTCGGATGTTTCCAATGATCTGTCGTTGATGAGCTTCATCACCTTTTCAGCAAGCTCGATGGCTGCGGGTGAGTCGTAGGGGATGCCCATTTTGACGAGCATTTCGGCCCAGCCCATAACGCCGAGGCCGATGCGGCGGTTGCTCTTGGCGAGTTCTTCGATTTCCGGAAGGGGGTAGTTGTTGATCTCGATGACATTGTCGAGGAAGTGGATTGCGGTCTCAACCTGTTCTCCGAGGCGTTTGTAATCGATTTCGCCTTCCGCAATCGGTCCGGTGACGAAGTTCGATAGATTAATCGAGCCGAGGTTGCACGGTTCCCAAGGCAGCAGGGGCTGCTCGCCGCACGGATTGGTGCTTTCGATCTGGCCGAGAGCGGGAGTCGGGTTGGAGCCCGAGTTGTTGATGCGATCGATGACCACAAACCCGGGATCGCCGGACTTCCACGCGTTTTCAATCATGACATCCCATACCGCGCGGGCCTTCACGGTTCCGGCGATGGATTTGTCGTGCGGGTGAACGAGATTGTATTCCTCATCGGCTTTAACGGCGGCGATGAATTTCGCATCGATGGCGACAGAGACGTTGAAGTTCTCCATGACCCCGGACTGCAGCTTCATGTTGATGAAGTCCATGATTTCCGGATGGGTATAGTGGAGGATGCCCATGTTCGCGCCGCGTCGGGTGCCGCCCTGTTTGATGACGTCGGTCATTTTGTCGAACATCTGCATGAACGAGAGCGCGCCGCTCGCGACGCCTTGAGTCTTTTTGACCTGCGCGCCCTTTGCGCGAAGCCGGGTGAACGCAAATCCGGTGCCGCCGCCTGACTTCTGAATCAGGGACTGCGCGGTAAGGGATTTCATGATCCCTTCCATAGAGTCCGGGACCGGGAGCACGTAGCACGCGGAGAGCTGCTGCAGTTCACGCCCTGCGTTCATGAGGGTCGGGGAGTTGGGAAGGAAGTCCCAATTGCCCATCATGTTGTAAAACTTGCTCTTCATCTTGGAGACGAGGCGGCCGGCTTCGGGAACTTTGCGCGCGACCTTCTCCAGATTCTCCATCAGCTTGACGAAGTTCGCGTCACGATCGCGGACCTCCGTGATGCCTTCGTGAAAGAGGGTCAGCGTCGTCGGTTTGCCGTCCGGCACAGGTGCGGCGCTGGAATGCACGGTGCGGCGCACGCCTGCAAAGGCGCCCCACTTCTCAGCGGAGGGGTGCAGGAGGATCTCGGCCAGAGCGATGTTGTGTGCGACCCCATCCAGCCAGGCTTCGACGGTCGGCGTATCGCGAAGGTACTTATCCTTAATGACCTTGAGCTGATTTTCACTCAAACGGACCTTCGGAGCCTTCTTTGTTATCGAGTCCTTCTGGGGGGATCTGGTCTTGCTCACTATATGCTCCTCCGGGAGTGTTTGACTTTTTGGGGCGAGTAGGTCCTTGGGCCTATTTTCGCCCCTCCAGCGGTTACGTTAAATTGTCGTCGGTGAACGGCGAAATGCGATTGAACGTAAGTGTAACGGAAAAGTATTTTGATGTCAACAGTTCTCGTCGTGAAACAGCGTTATTAAGCGACATAATGTCGCACCGGGGTTCTCAAAAAACAAACTTGGTGTCCCACTAAACAACACTAAATAGCATTAGATGGAATACTGTTCGTCGAAGCCTCGACGAGAAGAGGAGGATGAAATTAAACTCGCGCACAATTTTAAAGGCCGCAAATGGCCCTTATTCCGTATTCCTCGACGATAAATATAAATAAAAGCGCCCTGTCTTGAAAAGCCATTCCCTCGCTAAATATAAAAAACAATCATTAGATGATACTAAACAATACGAATACACCCTAAAATGGACAATTATGTCGCTTCCTTTTATAGGAAACTTGGGGCCGTTCGTTGAGTTGTTGAGTTGTTTGAAATACAAACAACTCAACAACTCAACGAACGGCCCCAACGGTTTCCATTATGTCGCCGATCTTGCTATACTGGCTTCACTATGTACGCAATCATTGAAACGGGCGGAAGACAGTATTGGGTTCAGCCCGGTGAGACTTTGCAGGTCAACAAGCTGACGGCTGAAAAGGGCGCAACCATTGAGCTTAAAACTCTGTGGGCTGCCGAAGAGGAGAAGAAATCCTCCCAGAAGGCCAAGGTAACGGCGGAAGTCGTTCGCCAAACGCGAGGACGCAAGATTGTTGTCTTCAAGAAGCGACCGAAATCACGGTATAGCCGACAGGCTGGACACCGTCAGGAGCTCACCGAGATCCGCATCAAGGATATCTCCCTTAACTAAGGGCCTCATCGGAGTTTCTTTATGGCACACACAAAAGCTCAGGGCTCAACAACGAACGGTCGGGACAGTCACGGCCAACGGCTTGGCATTAAGAATTACGGCGGCCAAGTGGTGAAGGCAGGGATGATCTTGGTTCGGCAGCGGGGAACCAAATTCCATCCTGGCGTTAACGTCGGGAGAGGAAACGATGACACCCTTTATACGAAGGTGGATGGCGTTGTGACCTTTGAGTGGAAGAAGAAGGGAACGAAGCAAGTCAGCGTCTATCCCGTCTCAAAGTAAGACGAGTTCACTTTTAGCTCTCACGGTTAAGAACAGGACCCTGCGTCCTGTTCTTCCCGTTTTAAGATGAAAATTATCGATAAGGTTAAGGTGTTCGTGAAGGCCGGCGACGGCGGAAAGGGCTGCATGTCTTTCCTCCGAGAGAAGTTTCGCGAATTTGGCGGCCCCAACGGCGCCGATGGCGGTCGAGGCGGGGATGTTGTGTTTCTGGCCGATGATCAGATCCGCACCTTGCTTGATTTCGCCCACAAACCGCATATCAAAGCCGAAGACGGGAGATACGGACGCAGCCGGGATATGACGGGCGCTTCGGCCGATGATCTTGTGGTGAAGGTTCCCGTAGGGACGATCGTGTACAGCGGTGGACAGTCCTTGGCGGATCTTTCTTCACCCGGGCAAAAAATTGTGGTCGCCAAAGGGGGCCGCGGTGGACGGGGCAACGCCTCGTTTAAGACTCAGCATCAAACCGCGCCGCGCATTTATGAGAAGGGCGAGCCGGGCGAAGAGGTGGAGCTCCAGCTCGAACTGAAACTCATCGCCGATGTCGGTCTCGCTGGATTTCCGAACGCCGGCAAATCAACCTTCCTCGCGCGCGTCTCCAACGCCCGTCCCAAAATCGCCGACTATCCCTTTACGACACTCTCTCCCAATCTCGGCATCGTCCAGCATAAAGGACGCTCCTTCGTGCTGGCTGATATCCCGGGACTGATCGAAGGGGCGCACGAAGGCAAAGGGCTCGGCGGGGATTTTCTTCGGCATGTGGAGCGCACGCGCATCATTATTCATCTCATCGATCCAGTTGGATTTGACGGCACGTCGGCGGTTGACGGCGTCAAACGTATCGAAGACGAGCTCAAGCAACACAGCCGTGTTCTCGCAAGGAAGCCCCGCGTATTAGCGGTCAACAAGAGTGATTTGCCCGAACACGCGGAAGCGCTCAAGAAGATTCGAGCGCGCTACCGAAAACGCAAAATCTTCTCGATTTCCGCAGCGACGGGGGAGGGGGTGCAGCAGATTCTCAACACGGTGCTCGCGGAGTTGGATCAATTGCCGATTGAGGTCGACGTCGTGCCGCCTGAGGCGGCTGTCCGGAAAGTGAAGGTCGCCAAGGGGTTTCGGGTTAAGAGTCTCGGTGGCGGCAATTTCGTCGTGACCGGTAAGTTCGTGGAGCGCGCCGCCGCGATGACCGACACCAACTACATGGAAGGGTTGTACCGGTTTCAAAAAACCCTGAAGCGCATCGGTGTCGAGCGGGAACTTAAATCCAAAGGCGTTCAAACCGGCGATACGGTGATCATCGGCAATTTAGAACTTCTCTGGTCGACCGACCCGCTTAAAAAACTTCCGCGCCTGCCGCGGCGCAAACAAATCAAATGACGACCGTCGCGGTTGGGGCAGCACCGCAGAAGAGCTCCAACTTTTACCTCGGATTTTTGTTCCTGAGCAAGCAAAGGCAGGAAGCCCTCGGCGCGGTGTACGGCTTTGCCCGTGTTGTCGACGACATCGTGGATGGCGGGGAATTCTCCGATGAAGAGGCGGCCAAAGAACTCGACTTCTGGGATCAGGAGGTTGAGCGCCTTTTTGAGGGAAAGCAGGAGCATCCCATCACAATCGCCATCGAGCCGCATGTGAAGCGTTTTAATCTTCCTGAGGAAGGGTTCGTCGAACTGGTGAAAGGCGTTCGCATGGATCTCGAAAAGTCCCGATACGAAACGTTTGAAGATCTGGAACAATACACCTTCGGCGTGGCGGGTGCGGTGGGTCTTCTTTGCGTTGAAATTTTTGGGTACAAGAAGACTTCAGCCGAGGATATCCGGGCCTATGCCCTGGCAATGGGCAACGCGTTTCAACTGACCAATATTCTGCGCGACGTCGGAGAAGATCTCGAACGCGGTCGAATTTATTTGCCGTTAGCCGACCTTAAGGAGGCCGGCTGTTCCGAGGAGATGATCATTTCCCGCCGGCACACCCCAGAGTTTAAGTCTCTCATGAATCGGGAGTACCAGCGCGCGAAAGAGTTTTATCGTGAGGCGCGCTCCCGTTTGCACCCGGATGACCGGGTATCAATGACGTCTGCGGAAGTGATGGCGCATGTCTATGAGGCCTTGCTCGATCAGATCAAGGAAGAGGATTTTCGGGTTCAATTTCAGCGGGTTCGTGTTCCGACCTGGCGAAAGTTGATTCTAGCGGTAAAAGCCTGGCTCTACTGCCGCGGCGTCTTTTAGTACACTCTGAGTGCGCCCCTGCGCCGAGAGGAACCCCCGATGATCAAACCCGATAAATGGATCCGCAAACGCTGTCTTGAAGACAACATGGTCACGCCGTTTGTTGAGAAGCAGGATGGTGAAGGGAAGGTGTCCTACGGACTCTCCTCCTACGGTTATGACATTCGCGTCGCCGACCAGTACAAGATTTTCACCAACGCGCGGAATTCAGAAATCGATCCGAAGAACTTCAGCAAAGACTCGTTTGTCGATTATCAAGGGGAAACCTGCATCGTGCCTCCGAATTCCTTTGCCCTCGCGCACACGGTCGAACGTTTTAAGATCCCCCGCAATGTGCTCGGAATCTGTCTTGGCAAAAGCACGTACGCGCGCTGCGGCATTATCGTTAATGTGACGCCGTTGGAGCCCGGGTGGGAAGGTATTCTCACTATCGAGATCAGCAACACGACGCCGTTGCCGGCGAAGATTTATTCCAATGAAGGGATCGCCCAGATCCTATTCTTTGAGTCCGATGAAGTCTGCGAAACAAGCTACGCGGACCGTAAGGGCAAGTACCAGGACCAGATCGGTGTTGTTCTTCCGCGGATCCTTGCACCACAATCGGCTTAACCCAATCGTTGTCCTGCTGGCGACGACACTCGCCGCGTGTTCTCCGAAAGAAGAGGCGCGCGGCGGGCGTGTGCCGGGCGAAATTATCAACTCCACAACAACGGCCGCCGCGATCGTGGCGGACCAAGCGCCGCCGCCCAAGGATACCGTCATCCGTGAAATGCGGCGTCGCGGCATTGTCCCGACCGATTCCGCGCGCTGGACCCCCGACCAATATACCCTGCTGCTTCGCTGCCGCGAGGCGGAGAAGATGGGCGTGTTTAAGTTTCTACGCGATAAGATCGGGAGTCTTCGCGGCCTTGCCGTTGAATTTCAAACGGAGCAGGGGTATGAAGGTCTCGATCTGACCGCGCGGGGTTACCGGAAGTTTATCTTCGTGCTTTCTCAGGAAGCGTTCCAGTATTTTGAATCGAAAGGGGCCGAAGGCCAGTGGGTGTACCAGCTCAAGACGCTTGATCGAAAACGGATTTTCACCGATGACGGTATTCTTACCGATAAAGGCGTAACGCTGTATCTAAAGGTCCGTAGGAAGATCCCTGCTTTTTGGAAGTTCCCCAGCGGTCGAATCGTCGGAACGACGCGCCCGCCGAAGGATTTGCTCGCACGCGTCTCGCGGCCCAACGCCTTCAATCCGACGCCGACGTCCAAGCCGCTGCCGGCGCCTCAGTCGTGGTCGGATCCGAAAAAAAAGAAGACAAAGGGACTTGGCCGTGTGAAGGGTCTGCTTGCTTCGGGATTTATCGAATTGTCTGAAGCAGAGGAACGGCACCTGCTTGAAAAGACGCGTCTTTCGGAGCGGCAATTGCAGGACAAGAGTTCTCTGCAGATCATTCAAACCGATGAGGGGGTCAAATACTTGATCTCACCGTCGGACCCGCTGATGTCCCTGATCTCGCGGTATCGGGGGGGCGCTGCGAAAGGGCTTCCTGGAGCGAAGCCGCGTCCGCCAAAAAAGACGGGGCCGAAACCCAGACTGAAAAAAACACCGGGCCTCCGGTGATGCTTCTTCGCGTACTTTTAATGGCGGCCCTGGCTGCTTTTGCCGGGGATGCGGAGACCCTTGTTCGATTGCGGACGATGTCCGCGTGCACCGCGAAGAGGTTTAAAGAAGTCGCGGCGATTGCGCCGAAGGAGGCGCTCGCAAAGAAGGCT
>NVTF01000060.1 GCA_002401485.1 Elusimicrobiota bacterium
AACCGGGCGTTGGAAATCATATCGAGAAATCCCCGGGGGAGAAGATCTAATCGGGAAAGTCTGAGATCCTTAACTTGATGGCGATACCCCGTGGGGGGGCTTTGGGCCCTCTCCTAAAAACAGCGAGTGTATTTAAACCGTGAGAATAGACGAAGGGTTTAGATGCAAAGGCGGACGGATTTATTTCGAACCCCCGGTTAACGCCAATTAGGGTCCGGGGGACTCGAAATAGAATCCGTCCGTCTTTGGATCGAATAAGTCCAAACCCCTTCAAACTACCGAGTCTTAAACGTGCTCATAAACCGCCTGAACTCCGCACGGTAATTAAGAAACGTCTTTTCCGTTGTGGAAAGTTTGATGACGTAATATTCAGTGCGTCCTGCGGGCAGGAACATATAGAAGTGGTGCAGAGACACGCGTTCGGCAGGCAGTCGATTGGCAGGCAGGATTCGTTTTTCCCGAACCTGGAACATCTTCGCCGGTTTTTTGTCGACGCGCCATGTCGTCATTTGCCCGACTTCACGGTCGATGCCTTTGTCGCGATTGCGGAAAACGCGCATGGCTGCTTTTGCGGGGAGAAAGCCGGGTTTCCCTTTTTCAAAGTAGTGAACGTGGTAGGAGGCGCGCCATGCGCCGGAGGCTTCCGCAGGTCCGATGATATGGGTGGCGGTTCCGCGCGGGCTTTCTTCTTCGAATGGAACCCATCCCTCCGGAATTTCGACGGAAAAGGAACCGCTTGGCGGCGAGTAGCGAATATAGTTGCGTTTGGGCTTCGCTCCGGCGGCCGGGGCGAGCAGGATTAGAATTAAGAAGGCAATGATCTTGTTCATTCCTTGCCTCGAGCCAGTTCGTCGGATTTAAGCCACGCGCGCTTGGCGGGGGAGTCTGACGGCGGTAATTGCAATTCGGCGACGGGGCCTGATTTCCCGACGCCTTCCACCCCCGCGGATTCGAGCATCGCGAGTTCTTCTTCACGACTGCGTTCGAAAAAAGAATTCAACTGCATATCGAGGTAGTCCTCGGGACGGTGGAACCATTCGCGATAGCGGGCGGCGAGTTCGGGATCGAGGTCCGGTTCGTCATCGGTGTCCGCTTTGATCGAGCGGTAAAACCGGAACTCAACGGCTTCCGCGCGCATGCGTGAATGATAATCGTCGGCCCACCCTCGAAAATCTCCGTCAATACGCATGAGCGCGTTGAGGAGAGCGCCTGCGATTGCATGATTGGATCGTCTCAGGCGGGTGGAGCCGTCTTTATACATGCGGGTCGTGCCCCATTCGCTTTTGAGATCCCGTACGGAGACGCTTTTATTTGAATAGGCTTCATTGGCCGGCATAGATTTGCCGCGCGCTGCGTAATAGCTCGGAACGTCGGGCATAAAAAAGATCTGCTTTCCCGAAAAAAGAGATTTTCGGCTTGTCAGCACGGGGCCGTCGTGAAGAGCGATGAGGGTTCTCGCGAACGAGGCTCCGCGTTCTATGCGTCCGATTGAGGAGCGTGCTTCAACGCCGGCTTTGAGTGAATCGATGACGATTTGCGGCATCGAGGTGGTGAGAATTCCGATGGCCGCACGACGTTCGGGTTCGCGCACATGTTTGGCAATCAGCCTGAGCAGCGGTTGAATTTCCTTCGAATAAGGAGCGGTTTCCAGGAATCGAGTGAAGGTGGCGTCATCGATTTCAGGGTACTCGACTGGAATTTCTTTCGGCTGGGGCCGCACAACGGGCAATGGAATTAAGGAGACCGGCGGAAGCGGCGCAACGGGTACGGGTAAGGGCATGGCGACGGGCACCATGCCGCGGGCAATTTGAGTTGGCGGTTCCACTGCGGTTTCGGTTCGATATCCGGATCCWTGCCTGGCGGCCACAGTCGCGCGCATCGCCCTTTCCGCAGGTGTGAATCCGTTCTCAGGTAGCGGGTCTTGCGGGATGAGAATGGGGGGCTGCACAGCGACAGCCTTCGGCACGGGCGCGGGAGCGGGAATTGGGGCAGGGGCGGGGGCTTCGTTTCCCCAAGGTGCCGGCATGGCTTTGACGGGTGGAACCGGGGCAACAGGTTTGATGTATTCTTTCGCCGGTTTGAACTTTTTCCAAGGCGCCGGCAGCGGTTTGACCGGAAGGGAAGGATCGGGCTCCCACGGCGGGGGAAGGGGGCGGACGGTGCCGCGCGTCAATGCGTTCCAGGCTGGCGGGGGCGTCAGAACGGGTTTTGGCTTCGGGAGCGGTGTTCGTTTTTTACGACGGTAGTGTGAGCGCTTCACCACTTCCGCTTTAATCCCAAGCGGCGTTATCGGGCCCGCCAAGGTGTGGAGCGCTTTTTCTGTAGGAATGACGACGCCTTCGGGGAGGTTTCCTATTTCGACAGGCTGGGTTGGGGCCGCCAGGGGTGAAAACTCAGGCAGCCGTTTTAACTCAAAGACTTCTTTCTTGGAGAACAGAGATTCTAAATCTTTGCGTGTCCGGTGCGACAACAGATGCCAATTGTCGCGAGCGATGGAGCGGATTTCGTTTCGGTCTTTCGGAGGCAGGTTTTTGCTGAAGGAGTTGCGGCTTTGTATAAGCTGAATCTTGAGCAAAGCCTGCAGGCGTTGGCGACTGCGAATTTCTTCAACCACGTAGAAAAAATCGATCCATAATACCGGCTCTTGTGAACCGGGGGCGAACAATTTTCCTTCCTCGTTGAATCGATAACCTCGCTGCGTCAGGAGAGCGGCGTCATGTTCGGTGATTGGGTTTTGCTTCCGATTAAACGGCAATCGCGAATCTGTATCCACTACCGGTGCCCCGCCTGTCACCGGCAAAAGTTTAATGGGCTCATCCGCTCGCACAGCGGAAGCCGCGAGGAGGAAGAGAATAAAAAACCGGGACGAGGTTGTAACGATCACAAGTTCCTTCCATTATAGTAGTGAGAGGAAATTGCGGCAATGTGTACGGAATCGTGATAAATGCACTTTTAGGATCTCTCGCCCTGATCTGCGTTGCGGGCTTGGTCGCGGCACGTCGTGTTTCATCCGCAGAAGGCTGGACCACTGCGGGCCGCACCCTGCCCAGCGGTCTGCTTGCCTTGTCCTGGATTTCCGCTGAATTCAGCGCAATGACGATCCTGGGGGTTCCAGCGGCGGCCTATCAGGGTGATTGGTCGCTGCTGCAGTTCTTTTTTGGTTCTGTCTTTGCCCGAATCGTTATCGTGTTTGTTTTCCTCCAGAAGCTATATGGCAGGGGACCGGATTTGTACGCCTATTTGGGAGAGCGTTTCGGACCCAAAACGGAATCGGTCGCTTCCGGATTTTTTCTATCCGCCCGCACCCTATTGGCCTCCGTGCGTCTGTTGGCGGTTGCGGCGATAACGGATTCATTTTTTCAAACGCATGATGTGCCTTGGATTGCCGTATTTTCTGCAGTCGCGGTGATTGCCGTTGCGATCGGAGGCGTTCGCTCCGCTGTGTGGACGGGATGTATTCAGGCCGCGGCAATATTTTTGGGAGGATTTACTGTTTTGGCCTACCTCGTCGGTTCGTTTGAAGGGGGTGTTTCGGAGGCATTGCGAGTGGCCGGCAACGCCGAGCGTTTGGTTGTTTGGAACTGGCGTGCCCCGGCCGCGATATTAACCGGCTTTTTTGGATCCCTCGCCGCTTTCGGAACAGATCAGGAAACCCTTCAGCGTCTTTTTGCTGCTCGCTCACGCATGAGTGCAAAACGCGCGGTTATTTTTGCCGCGGTCGCGTCTGCGGTCGTCTTAATCCTTTTCCTGTCCATAGGAACCGGGTTGTTCGTTTTTTATGATCAGCGTCGGGCTCTCGAGCTTCCTATTGCGGCGAATTCGATACTGCCCCATTTCGCCTTTCAAGCGATGCCTGACGGGCAGCGAGGGATTTTGCTGGTTGCTTTGGTTTTGGCGTCGATTGATTTGCCTCTGGTCGGATTGTCTACGATTTTTCCGGGTCCGGGCAATGGCGGGGTCTCCGGCCTGAGACAATTGCGGTGGGGCAGCATTGGTTGGGGCGTGCTGCTGGCGGGGTGTGCGCTGGGGTTGTCCCACTTTTCCGATTGGGTGTGGATCGGGTTTAAGATCGGCGGCGTGGTATACGGACCGTTGCTCGGTGTTTTTGTCGTTGGATTCTACGGCCCTCGGCGGTCGGATTGGGCCGCGACGATTTCGCTGATTTCAACGGCGGCGGGTTGTCTCGGGGCTTTATGGATGATCGAAAAGGGATTGATGACGACCGTCGAATGGCGCTGGCTGCCGGCGATCGGGGCGGTGACGGCCGCCTCTATGACCGAGATGCTTAGTCGTTCGAGGCTTGTCGGCCGAACCGGTCAACGAGGAATACGATCGCGATCCCGGCAAGGGTGAGGCCGATCGCCCAAAGCACCGATTCATCAATGACATCCGGAAGAAAGTTCGTACGGATTCGGTGTTTTGCCTTGAGTAATTCCTGTCCGGGGGCTTCAATTTTGAACGGCCAAATCTTTCGAAGCGAGCCGCCCATCAGCCCCACGAGAAAGGCCATGGTCTGCGAACGCCAATCCCGCAGCAGCACTTTCAGCAGTTTTGTGAAAACGATGAGGCCGGTTCCGCATCCTGCCGCGAACACCGCGAGAGTGGTGATGCTGCGTTCGTGAATGGCATCGAGAACAAACAGGTACTGGCCTAAAAGAACAAGTACAAAAGAACCGCTGATTCCAGGGAGGATCGTCGCGCAAATGGCAACGGCGCCGGACGCAAACAGCACCAGCGGTCCGTGCGGGGCTTCGGCCGGGAGCAGGCCCGAAAGCCAATAGGCGAAAGCCGCGCCTACGATCAGGGTTATGATTTCACCGTTCCTCCAGCGAGGGATTTGACGGTAAACGAGAATTGCGGACGCGAGGATCAGTCCGAAGAAGAAACTCCAGGTGGGAATCGGCTTATTGAGGATGAGCCATGTGATGATCTTGGCAAGGCTGAGAACCGCGACAGCGATGCCGGTTCCCAAGGCGGCCAAGAAACGAAAGTCGATGTGGCGCAGGACATCTTTCCACCGCTGCGCAAGAATCAGGGCGACCAAGGTCGCGTCAAACGAGGCAATGGCCGATATAAGCCGTTCGTAGATGCCGACAATGAGGGCCACCGTCCCGCCGGAGACGCCAGGGACGACATCGGCTGAACCCATCAACACGCCGCGCAAGGCGATAGACAGATCTTCTTTAAAAGAGCCTTTCATCGGGGACATTCTCGCAAATTGGGGACAGGTACTATGCATTTAGCTTTTGAAATTTCAAAAGCTAAATGC
>NVTF01000009.1 GCA_002401485.1 Elusimicrobiota bacterium
TTCTTTTGCGAGTTTCTTCAGATGGCTCGATGGCATATCCTTGTAACCGGAAATTTTTCGTAAGCGGATCATCCCAGATGCAACGAGACCGAACAAAACGACCAGCACCGAAGATTGCGTCGGGAACCCGGGTATTCGCGTCACCCACTTATCTTAGGGTTACTTGCTGGTGCTCTTCTCCCGTGGATTACATTTAGGTATTCGTCCTTAAAAGCGGAAATTGCCAAGCGGGAGGCAACAAAAGAGGAGCTAGTTCAATTTTCTACGATTGCCATTACGAACCTTAGAATTTTAGACCAGACTAGACAATTTTTCCATTCGCCGACTCTAACCCCACAGAACGCCCGCCAGCTTTCTATCAGGAACCAAGCGGCCTTAAACAAAATGTTTGAAACTCGACATGTGGTTGACGCACATATTGCATTCAATTTCACAAACAAGAAGCCCAAATTACAAAAGCAATTCGGGCAATACAGCCTATTCCTAAATCAAACAGTCAACTTGATATCCGACAGAACAATGCCTTCTTCACGTCGCGCAAAAGGCTTAGACACATACTTTCGTGTCGCAATGGTGCATTTCAATGGAATAGCGAAAACCATGGATAAAGAAATTTCGACCCTAGAAGGCTGCGTTCTCTGGCACATCTTATTGATGGAATGTGGAGATATTCCAGAATCTATTCCGTACGGGGTACGGGCGCAGAGCAAAATAAATGATCACGCCGAACAACCGCTACGGTCGCCCCGGCATCTCAAGGAATCCAATAATGCCGGCAACCGAGCACGAGCGTTGAAGCTGTAGAAAAACTCCTGTAAATAGAAAATTATTGCGCAAATTCGAGCAAAGAACGAACCTGGTGGAGTATTCAAGCACCTTGAGAATATTTCTACAGCTTCGTTAGACTCATCCGGAGCGGCCAAAGCAGCGGGTAACTAATTGGGCAGGTTAGCCCGCAGATCTTTCATCGACAGCATGAGCGTAAATTCGTTGATCGGTGAGCGTTCAAAATCATTATTCTCATAAAACTTGCGAGCGTCAGAATTAATAGCGTGGACAAGGACGGCTCGTATCCCAATGTCTTTGGAGGCCGTCTCAATTCGAATAAGTGCGTCCTTTAACAGCGCACTTCCGAGTCCTGTGCCTTGCTCTTGGCGGTCTATCGCGAGTCGGGCAATGATTATGACAGGAATAGGATACTGTGGGAGTCCCTTTTTCGTTGCTGCGGTTGCTTCTTCATGACTTGCACTGCCAGCCGTCAGTGCATAATAACCAACAACAATCCCACTACGGTGTACGACAAATGTCCGTGCGGAATCTTTCTTCATGCTTTGCAGGGAAAAACGCTTCAGCCATTCATCAAGGTCCGCCGCGCTGGAATCAAAGCGTGAACGATTGTGATCCTTGTTTAGCTCTTCAACATTAGAAAGAGGTGGTCTCTCCGAGTGAGAACCTTTCGATGGAGGCACTAGCGCTTCTCAAGAATGCTGGGTTTAGACAGCAACTTCTTGAGTTTTGGTTTTTTCTTGGCCGGTCGATCTAATGCCGATGTGAAGCGCTTCCATTGCAATGAACTAAGTGCAAAGTCACGCTCTTCGAGAATGTCGCGTTGAGCTTGCTTGAAGGCACTTTCAACGATGTAGTCGGTAACCGTCACGCCTTTGCTTTCTGCAGCTTTTTTCAGAATTCTCTTCTGCAGGGCTGTCGCGCGAAAGCTGAGGCGTTTTGTTCTGCGGGACTTAGTCTTAGTAACTGGCATAAATCACCTGTACGCACACTGTACACCCACTTATGAATCCTGTCAAGGGACTATTTCACTGCTCTCTCCTGGAATTTCTATTTTATTTGCTGGCGATTTTCGGTCCGGGCGGGTTCTGGCGTGGGATCCATTCTTGGAGTACACTGCAACAGATGTGAACGACCGGGGAGATAGACGCACAGAGAGGTATTAACGAGTGATTAATGGATCATGCCACTGTGGAGCCGTTTCCTTCCGCCTAGGAATCACGCCGGAATGGCTAATGGAATGCAACTGTTCCATTTGTAGACGCTTAGGCGCGCTTTGGGCTCACGCAGAAATTTCGGATATCCAGGTTGAGCATAGCGCCGACGCCACGCTTCGCTATATTCAGGGCGATAAAACTCTGGCGATTCATACGTGCAAATCGTGCGGCTGCACAACACATTGGGAGAATTTACAACCAGATAAGTCCACCCGCATGGCCGTTAATTGCCGTTTAGCGGACCCCGATAAAATATCTGGAATTAAGATTCGCCATTTCGATGGAGCAAGGACTTGGAAGTTTCTGGACTAGAGTGTGAGCGCCCAACAGGCGCTGCCGCCGACTAGGGTTAATTACCGTCTCGGATATCCGACTCCAGCCCTAAATCGAAAACTTCCATCGAGGCTTTAAGGGCCTCATTAGTCAATTCCGAAACCGGCCGCCGACTTTGACCCTCAGCATAATCCTCTAATTCACGGGCCAGCCGCTGTCGTTTATCAAAGAGCGTGTTGAAATACCCGGGGGAGAGCACATCATGCAGCGTCTCCATGTCGTCATCCTCAAAAACTTCAACATGAGATTGATCCCGGCAGTAATTCGCCGCGTATTCCAAATCCCCGTCAGCACAATCAAGACTCTCCCCAATCGTTCTTAATTCTTCCGCGAGCTCCGCGTCGGCAACAGTCGTCCCGCCGCCCTTGCCCGTTACCAAGAAGATTTCAAGATCGCGTTGGGTAATTTTAGAGATTCTCACAAAACGATCAACGATGTGCCGGGATAATCGGAGCTGGTTTGCATCGTATTTCAGGCTCGTTCCACCTTGGCCCGTATAGACCTTTCGTAGAGAAGAAAACAGCGCCGAAGCATCAACGGAGTCCCAGCATCCCGCATCCCGCTCAGGGAAAAGCACGCAGTTGGGGGCACGAAGATTATCCTTATTAGACGGCGGGGAGCCTTGTGTGCCGTCTTGGATATGGCATTCAAGACAGGCTCGTTTCATCATCGCGTAATGGGATTTCATTGCCGCCTCTTCGGCAGCAAACTTATCTGGATCAATGTCGATCTCTTTGCCTACTATCTCCTCCGTTTGGGACGCGGCCCTCTCGAAGACCCTCTATGGAAGGGTATTCCAGGGCACTCACACAAAACCCCCCGCACAACAAGGTGAGGAGAGCCGCGGCGACAGGAGGGGGGGCGCGCATGGAAATAGTATAGGCGGGCAGTCGTATTCCATAAGAAAAAAAACAATACCGAAATCTCTTGAAAACATCGGAGTTTCCCGATAAAAGGGATGGACGGGTGTATGCCGCATTCAAAGGAAAACCGTTGGGTGAAAGCTGACATCTTTAACCGAATAGCCGAGGTAAAGGGACAGATGTTTAACTTTTTGTCGGACTGGACGGATCAATGCGACGTATAACAAGGAAAATTAAACGATGATCATATTACCCCTCGTTGCTGTTCTTTCCGGTGTTGGCTTCATTCAAGCCGAACATCAGACAAATTGGGTGAAATACAAGCTGGAGGGCACGCCGGTCCGGTGCGAAGTGCCGACCATTGGGACCGTGCAGGAAGTCTACCGGGAGGGCCGCGGCTATTCCCGCGTGATGGTCAAATTAACCCACGGCCATTTGATGCTGGAGTATTACGATGGAGAGAAGCATCCCGCAGGGGATTCGTTTAAGACGCTTGATCACTATCTCAATAATCAACTATTGGGCGAGCCCTTTGGGAGAGAGAATAACGGTGTTTGGCAGGGGTATGAAACGTTGGCCTTCGGCCGCCAGCAGAAGAAACTTGGCATCAAGCGGCGGTACTTCGTGGTCCGGCTCTCTAAACATGAATACCTCGTGTTAAAGATTCATGTTAAAGGCCCCTATTTTAATGAGCTTTACCCACTGCAAACGTGGATGAGAAAATCAATGCGGCACGCCAAGCCCAAAGAATTAGAGAAACCCCGGAATAAAATTAAGAAAACCAAAGGGCGAACACCAACACGCAAAGAACCGGCTATTTTTATAAAAAACAATAACCCGAAAGTTCCCTACCTAATGGTGAAGGAATGCCCCGAGGGTTTGTTTCCCGTGGTGAAGGACTGGCCCTACAAGGGTGATATGCTTTGTGAGAAGGGTTGAGGCCGGGTCAGTCCTTAAGCCACTGCAAAGGCAGGCTGGCAGGCTGATCGGAATATGTTAACGCCACCGAGTGGTCGCGATACGATTCCTGGTGATATCCGTCCCGGGAAACCTGAATTAGCGGGAGATAACTCTTGTCCACCCAGTGTCGTGTATGGAGGCCGTCGACATTCTCAGACCGCTGGGTGCCGGCAGGCGGAACATGCTGCGTGTGAAAATGATAGCCGTCGATATCGATCACAATGTGATGCCCGTAGCGTATTCGAAGAACCTTGGCGGCGCGGCGTTTTGCCTCTGGCGTCGCGGCGGTCTGATAGTTCGCCATCAGCCGGTCGGCGATTTCACGATCTGTCTCTGCATGAACCATTACTTCGAGACGTGCCTGCCGGGGGACCGCAGCCTTTTTAATGTTCTTTCCTAAATCACCAGCGGATTCAAGAATCAGCGCGATTGCTTTGTTGTTTTGTTGGTTAAAGGCCGAGGCGCTGCCGGGCAAAAAGAGAGCCGCGGCGAGGGCGGCGGCTGTGAGTGCGTGAAAAGAGGGAGGTGTCTTTGGGCTCATATAAAAAGTGTATCACGATATGCCCGGAGAGAAATGAGTCGTTTGGTCCCGGGGAAGGGGGGCTTCCGACGGAAATTTAGAAAAGCGTCAGGCGTTCTTCGGGCAGATACCGGCAGCGGTTGGACGTTTTTCGAATCGCCCTATGCCACTCATAGACCCGCAGCCCTTCCGGAGCCACATGCACACACCCCGCCTCGCCGTAATGTTCCTTCATGCGGAGGAAGAAGTGACCCAGTTCATGCATCCAGAAGGTCGCCAAAACGTCCATCTTGCTCCGCAGCTTCCCGCGCTCCTGCATGAAGAACGGGGAATCGGATAAAAAGGGAAACATGGCGACCACGCCTACGGCATGGTAGGCATTGTGCGTTGAGTTGGTGACAAACCCGTTGGTGATGCCGCCGCGGATGGAGACGTAGAGCGGCATGTCCGCGTCGGGGCCGGCGATCACGGAGTTGGTCAAAACAAAATCGGCTTCTTTAAGTTCGCTAAGGAAAATTTCCCAGTGGGGGAAGGATTGAGTGATGGCGGAGTCTTTGTTAAACAGGGTTTCGGAATCGTCTTCCCCGACGCGTGTATTGCGCAGGCGAGAGAGACGATCTTCAAAAACCGCATACACAGCGTTTAACGCGTCGCGTTTGGTCGCGCCCCGGCGCAGGTTCACATAGCGGCGAATTATTTTTTCGTCTCTGCGTTTAAGGTCTTCTTGAATGATTTTGAGGATTTCATCCTTCGCGCCGAATCCCGATATCGTGAGAGCGTTGGCCTTCATGAAGTCGCGGGCTTTTTTTGTTTCAAAAAGATCGGCGTCGTTTGAAAAACGCTCGAAGAGGTTTTCTTTCCGAACCTCCTTCACGTCGACTTTAAAGGAATACCACGCGTTTAAGAGGATTTCGATTTTCCGGTAGAGTCTTTTACGTTCCCGCGCGGAGGGGCCGGGGAGGCGTGGGTCTTCCAGGTAGAGAACCCGAAGGGTGTAGGTCGATTCGTGGGAGAGGGCTTCAAGCGGAGGCAGACTTTCGGCGTAGTCGGTCCACGTTAGGAACTCCGTCGCGGCGCTTGGCGCCGCGAGGAACAGGATGAGAAGGGCCTTGCGCATTTACCAGGTGATTGGGTACGTCGTCCCGTCGAGTTCATAGACCGTTTCGGTGAGTCCGGCCGAGGTCGCTTCAACGAGAAGATAATGCGCCTTCTTGCGTTTGGGGTAGCTGCCCGGAAGTGGGTACAGAGGCGATCCGCCGCCCGCGGTGAGCACGTATTTCACGCCGTTGACGTTGGCGACACCAAAGGCATGGATATGGCCCATGTAGACGCGTTCGACGCCGCGGGCCGCGAGGATCGAACCAAAGCGGGTCGCGCCGGTTTCGAAATACGCCTTCGGGATAAGCCCTTGGGCTGTGAATCCTTCGCCCACGTCGATCGAGTGAAGTTTTTTCTTAAGGTAACTCGGGACAATGTGGGTCGCAACGATGGTCTTGAGTTCGGTGTCGAGCACTTCGTCCAGCCAGGACAGTTGTTCATCGGAGACGGCGTAATTGGACGAGTCGAGGGAGACGATGCGCCAGCCGTTGTAGTCGCGGTAGAAATCCCCCGGACCGAATACCGCGTGGTAGAGATTTTTATCGGCCTTGCCGTTGGGTTTGGAACGGTCGTGGTTGCCGATCACGTGGAACATCGGCAGCGAAACGTTGTCGGCGAGAAATTGAACATAGGCACGGTAATTTTTCACGATGCCCTTGCTGACAAAATCACCTAGCTGCACAATGAAGTCCGGAGAGGCCGCGTGAATGGCGTCAATCTGTTTTTTAAACGCACCCTTGGGGGCGAAGACTCTTTGCCAGGGGAAACGCCCGGGCTCGACGTCGCCGATGACGGCGAATCGGAAGGATGTTTTGGGTGTGGGCTGCAGTTTATCAAGCAAGGCTGATTGGGCTTGGGTCCCCCACGTGTCCTTGGCTTTTCGTAAATCCTCGGGGACCTGGACTTCTTTTCCTTGGATCTCAGGAATTTCTGTTTTGGGACGAAGCAGCTTGAGGTTGGGAACTGTCGTTGAAAAAGTTCCCGCCGCGTGCGCTTGAGCGGCGATCAGTATTAAGAGTGCGATTCGCATGATACCTCGTCCGTCGTTAATAATTCGTGGAACGCTTCCAGCAGCATACCGGCGTTCCAACTGGTGGGCGTTTCCGATACGCCGTCTTCGCGATCGAGTTGGGAGAAAATTTTAGAGAAAGTTTGGGTGAGCAAGGATTGTCTGCCGGTTTGCCCCAACACGCGCAGTCCCAGGGCCTTCGACCATAAGGGAGCCGGTGTCGTCCATGCGCCCGCCCGGTCGATGGCGCGAACAATGCGAGCGGCCTGATCCTTCGACGCCAGTCCCCACGCCGCGGCGGCGAGGTTGGATTCGGCACCTAGAAGGGGACGCTCGAGAGTGTCGTGATAGAATCCCCGCGTCTCGTCCCAATACGAAGCGTCGATACGGCGAGCGAGCATGGAGGCTTCGCTCCTTCGGGACTCAGCGTCTCGTTTGCGCCCCAGGCTGGCCAGCAGGTCGGTGAGAGCGCAGGCAGCATGCCAGCGCTGCAACTGGGTAAAGAAGACGATGGAAGACCGGGAGTTTTCGTACGCGAGGGCGGCTTCGAGTTTTGGCAGGACGAGTCCCGCCCATCCTGGCTGATCGGCTTGAAGGGCATAACGACAGGCCGCGTTGATAATCAGAGCGTTTGAGGGGCTTTCGTCGTAGAATTTCGGATACAGCGGTTTCTTGAGAGGGATTTTTGAACCAAAAATCAAACGCGCGTAATGCGTGTGCCTGGAATAGGAATCGAGAATGTAGGGAAAAAGACCGTCTACGCGCTGATGGGCGAGCAATTCGTCGAGTGTATCACGAACCGCCTGAAATTCGCCGATCCGCATTAATCCGCCTGCGGCAAATCCAAAATCCCGCGTCCAAATGGAATGAAACTGGTGATCCCCCGCCACGAGCAGGGTTCGCGGCCGGCCTTCGGCGTCGACGGTTTTGAGATTGGCTCTTAGTGAGCGTGAGCACAAGACGGAGGCGCGCAGCAACTCGTTACGGTCCATTGGACCTATTTTAGCAAAGGCCTAAGGGGTTTCGGGGTCAGAAAGGCCAGAAATTAAGGCCTGCCAGAAAGGCCGCGACGCCGGTCAATGCGGCGGCGACCGCGAAAACGGGGTGGGACCACCAGGACTGGGATCCCGCCTTCGTGACTCTGAGGGGTTCCTGCGTGTTTTCTTTTTCGAGAGCGAGTTCGAGGACTAAGTCGATGTGGTCCACCGATATCAGCGTCATCAGTTCCCGGATTTCCTTCGGGATGTCGGCCACATCTTTTTCGTTTTCCTTCGGAAAGAGGACTGTGTCATAACCTTGTTTGAAGGCGCCCAGCACCTTTTCGCGGAGGCCTCCGATCGCATGCACTTCGCCGTTGGTGTAAACTTCCCCGGTCATCGCGAGCCGTTTTTTAACGGGTCGGCCGGTGAGCCGGCTCATGATGGCGGTGGTGAGGGTGATGCCTGCCGAGGGTCCGTCCTTGGGCGTGCCGCCCTGGGGAACGTGGATGTGCACGTCCATCGTGTTAAAAAGCACATCATCAAGATTGAATTGTTTAGCGCGGGAACGAACAACGGTCATGGCGACCCGGGCCGATTCATTCATTGTCTCCATGAGATTGCCGGTGATTTCCATTTTCCCTTTCCCGTTGGGGAATGCGTTGACTTCGATCGGGAGGATGCTGCCGCCCGCTCCGCTCACAGCGAGGGCGCTGGCAACCCCGACATCGTTGTTGCTCTTCTTTCCGTGGTCGACCGGCGCGGGGCCGATCAAGGAATCAATGACCTCGGGGGTGAGTGTTACATTTTCAGCCGGTTTTCCCGTCTCTACGTTGGACACGATCTTTCGGAAGAGTCCTTCGATGGTTCGAGTCAGTGTCCGCACGCCGGCTTCCATCGTGTAGTGCTGAATCAAATGCAACAATCCCTCTTCCGGGAGTGTTGCCTCCGCTTCGGTCAGGCCTGTCTCCTTGCGGCCTCGGGGATCGAGAAATTGGGAGCCGATCTGAATTTTTTCCGAATCCATGTAGCCGTCAAATTCGATGATTTCCAAGCGGTCGCGAAGCGGACCCGGGATGCGACTTAAATCGTTGGCGGTGGCGATGAAGAGGACTTCGGATAAATCGAAAGGCAAATCGAGGAAGTGGTCGGTGAAGGCGTGGTTCTGTTCGGGATCCAGCACCTCCAGCAGCGCGGCCATAGGATCACCGTTGCCGCCGCCTTCCGGCGGCATTTTTTCCAATTCATCTAAAACCAGGATGGGATTTTTTGAACCCGCCCGGCGTATGGTTTCGAGGATCACGCCCGCTTTAGATCCTGTATAGGTGCGGCCGTGTCCGCGAATTTTGGACTCAGTGCTGACGCCGCCTAACGCGATGCGAATGTATTCCCGCCCCATGGCTTCGGCGATGCCTTTTGCGATGGAGGTCTTTCCGGTCCCGGGAGGTCCCGTGAAGAGGAGAATAGCGCCTTTTTTGTTATCCAGCCGTTTCCGGACTGCGAGAAATTCAAGAATTCGGGTTTTGACCTTTTCAATCCCGAAGTGGTCCCGGTCGAGAATCGCCCGGGCGTGGTCGAGGTCTAAATTGTCTTCGGTTCGTTTGCTCCACGGCAATTCGAGAGCAAAGTCGAGCCACTGTTCAATCTTCTGGGCTTCGGCGCCCGAGGATTTTTCCAGGCCGGCCGCTTCCTTTCTGACCAATTTCTCGACTTCCTCGGGGAGTCCCGCCGCTTGGATGCGCCGCTCGAGATCGTCTGCTCCCTGCTTTTGTTTCTTAACCGCCTTTTTGTCCATGGCGAAAAATTGAGCGATGGCTTTCAGTTGGTCCAATTTGGAGTCAAATAAGATGATATCGTGCTGCGCCTGAACGTGCATGTTGTCAAAGAGTATTTTGACGGCGTCCGCCGGATCGCGATCGATAAGTTCCATGTACAAATCGCCGGCCGCCGGGTCGGTCATGGCGATTTCATTGATGTCGCTGATGATATCGGAGAGAACAAGGTAATAGGCGTCGAGGTCATCCCCTATAGGGGCTGGGTGTTCCTCGCGTACGGCGGCGATCAATCCAACGGAGGTTTCTGAGTCCGCGCGAAACTTAAGGGAGTTGATTTCAACCCGGGCTGCGACTTCGAGAATAAAAATTTGGGGACCGTCGCTTGTCACCTTGGCAAGCAGCGCCGTCTTTTCTTTTCCCCGCATCCCGTTTTGGGAGGTGAGGATTACGTAGCCGTTGTCCTTTCCTTCATGAGCCGCTTTCGAGAGGGCTTCGTGCAGCGGCGGTGAGGTTTGATCGATGTTGGTCAGGGAGACATGCGTACCCGGTAAATAGAGCCGCGACATCCCCATAATCGTTGCTTCGCCGGGGAAATTGTTCATGGTGCCGTTGTTGTTGTTTCCACCGACGGCATTGTCCGGGGGAGCGACTTGAGCATCGGCTCCGTTCAATTGGAAGACATTACCCTCGAAAAATAAATCGAGGGCCGAGTTCGCCGTGCGGAGATTGCCGGCCTCGATTGAACGGGTAACCCCTTCCATCGTTTTCCCCAGGGTTTGCAGGACGCTCCCGCGTGATTGGATCGTAACCCCGGATTTAACTGTCGTTTTGGGACTGAGCCCAATTCTTTTGGGAACCGCCATCAATTGGGGAGCAGCCTGCACGGTTTGCTGGGGTAAGGCTACCCCGATGGACGGCGACATGGTGGTGAGAGCGGGGACAACCAGGGAGGATGATAAATCGGTCAGGCTCAGCGGCTTGAGCAGGCCGGTGCCCGATGGAGAAACCTTAAATGCAGCACCGGGCACGGTGACCGATTTTCCGGCGGCGGCACGCATAGCCCAAAGATTCGGTGTGCTGGAGGTGATTAAAAGGACGGAAAGGCTAATTGCGATGAATTCTCTGGCCACACCTAACAATAGATGAGAAATTGATGAAACGTCACCGTCGTAAGGCCTATTTAGGGTTGAGAATAGGTCCTAGTGTGAATTGGGACCGGGGACCTGGGGCTATGCCTATCCGGTGAAGGGACCGAGAAACATTAACGCCAGACCCACCGCGCTGGCTACAATCGCGGCCCCGATGAGCAGAGGAGCGACCCATGTAGGAACTCGCGACCTTGAGGCGGGCTTCACCGTCAGCGGCTCTTCTACGGCCGTTTGCTCCAGCGCGTGCTCGAGGACCTGATCGATATGATCCACGGGGATGAGGGTCAATTTCTCTCGCACTTCTTGAGGGATTGAATCGACGTCTTTCTCGTTTTCCTTGGGGAAAAGAACGGTGGTGTAGCCGAGCTTGGCCGCCCCCATCGCTTTTTCGCGCAGGCCCCCGATGGCGTGTACCTCTCCGTTGGAGTAAACCTCACCGGTCATGGCGACCTTGGCCTTCACGGGCCGTCCGGTGAGACGGCTCATGATTGCGGTGGTAAGGGTAATCCCCGCCGAGGGGCCGTCCTTGGGTGTTCCGCCTTGGGGAACGTGAATATGCACATCCATGGTGTTAAAGAGGGCATCATCGACGCCAAAGGCCGCCGCCTTGGAGCGAACCAGGGTCATCGCGACCCGCGCGGATTCGTTCATTGTTTCTTTTAGATTGCCGGTGATTTCGATTTTTCCTTTGCCGTTGGCGAAGGCATTCACTTCGATGGGCAGAACACTGCCGCCGGCTCCGCTGACCGCTAAAGCGCTGGCAATACCGACAGCGTTGTTGGCCTTCTTTCCGTCGCCGACGGGCGCGGGTCCGATGAGCGCGTCAATTGTTTGCGGGGTGAGCTCAACGTTCTTGGCTTTTTTTCCGGTCTCCGCATTGGAGACGATTTTCCGGAAGAGTCCTTCAATGGCCCGGGTCAAATTGCGGACCCCGGCTTCCATTGTGTAATGCGAAATCAAATGCATCAGTCCGGCATCTCCGAGCGTCGCCTCGCTTTCTTTAAGGCCGGTTTCTTTGCGGGCTCGCGCGTCGAGATAACGTGATCCGATCTCCATCTTTTCGCCGTCGGTGTAGCCGGAATATTCGATGATCTCCAAACGGTCTCGCAACGGGCCGGGAATGCGGCTCAGGTCGTTGGCCGTCGCGACAAAGAGGACCTCGCTTAGGTCGAACGGAAGGTCGAGATAATGGTCGGTGAACTCGTGATTCTGTTCCGGATCAAGAACTTCCAAAAGCGCCGCCATGGGATCGCCGTTGGCGCTGCCTTCCGGCGGCATCTTCTCCAACTCGTCCAATACCATGACCGGGTTTTTAGATCCCGCTCGACGAAGGGTTTCGAGGATCACGCCCGCTTTAGACCCTGTATAGGTCCGGCTGTGTCCGCGAATTTTGGACTCGTTGCTGACGCCGCCTAAGGCGATGCGCACGTATTCGCGTCCCATCGCTTCGGCGATTCCTTTTGCTATGGAGGTTTTTCCGGTGCCGGGGGGACCCGTGAAGAGCAGGATGGCTCCCTTTTTGTTGTTCAGGCGTTTGCGCACGGCGAGGAATTCAAGAATACGGTTTTTGACCTTGTCGAGGCCGAAATGGTCCCGGTCCAGGATTTTGCGGGCGTGATCCAAATCCAGATTATCCTGGGTACGTTTGCTCCAGGGAAGATCTAATAGGAAGGTCAGCCACTGCTCGATTTTCTGCGCGTCCGCGCCGGATGATTTTTTGAGGGCAGCCGCTTCTTCGAGGGCTTGCTTCTCTACATGCGCGGGAAGTCCTGCGGCCTTGATGCGGTCCGCAATTTCTTCGGTCTTTTTTTCTGTTTTCTTGCCCGCCTTAGCCCCTTCTTCAAAGGCTTGGGCCAGGACCTCCATCTGCTCGATCATGGAATCTTTTTCGATGACCTTGTGCTGCCAGCCTACGCTGACGTTAGCGAAAAGAGTCTTAAAGGCGACTTCCGGGCTCTCCCCGGTGACCGTGTCGATGAGCTTGGCAGCCTCAGGGGAATCTGTTGAGATGGCCTCGATGGCAGCTAAAATGTCGAGCAGTATATCCTCGTATGCCGCATTTTCGCTAGTGCCTTCCCCAAAAGGCGAGGGCGCGTTGCGGCGAATCTTGGTGATTCTCGCGGTCTGAATCCCGGCTTCCGGTTTCCCGTGAATCTGATCGATTTCAATGCGTTCCTTGGAAACCAGGAGCACGCCTTTGTCCCCGTTGGCTTTTACTTTCGCGAGAATCGCAGTTTTGCTCTTTCCCGCTATTCCCACGTGTGACGTGATGATGATGTATTGGTCGTTGGCTCCCTTTAAGGCCTGGTCGATCGCCGTTTTTACGGCGGGTGGGGCTTTTGCGCCATGGCTGAATGAGAAGCTCACGCCTGGCGGAGGAAGTTGGGTGAGGCTGATGAGGCCTGCTTTGGCCGGAAAACTTTTCGAGATGGGGGGGAGATCCCCACCATCGGCGTCATTGTCGTTGAGGCCGTCAAAGACCGATCCCAGTGCCGCGTTGGCGCCTGTAAAGTCGCCCCCTTTTAGGGACTGAGAAATTCCTATGGAAATTTTATTGACCGATCCTATTATAGACCCGTTTTGAACTTGAAGCGGCGTGGGGGAAATTTGAATGCGGGTTTGGTCGGGGGCCAATACGTCCCGCATCACCGGCAGCGCTGAGGGGACTGGAGGGTTAAAGCGAAGAAATCCTGCGTTGGTATGTATTTCTGCCGTTGCGTTTGGAATCTCCGTAACCGCCGGTGCGCTGAGGGTCGAAGAGAAATCCGTGAGGGTCAACCCTTCCAGGACGGCTAAGCCCGTAGGGGAGAATGCCGCATTCGCTCCGGGGACCGCGATTCGTTTCCCGACGCCGACGCGTCGCGCCCAGAGTTCGGGAACGCCTGCGCTGCTGAGAAGAATGCAAAGGCTGACGGCAACAAATCGCTTAAACGCTGTTTTTTCTTCGACCATGTGATAACAATAGGCCAATCACGATTAAGTCGAAACAGTCAGAAGACCTATGTTTTGTTGGGAATTCGGCCCATGGCCGAGTGGGACCAACGAAACTTATTTTTGGTGGGCGGTGATGTCTTGGAAGGTCACACCGGCGCCCGCCAACTGTCCTTGCGTGTCCTTAATGAGAAGCGTGCTGTAACCAAGGACGCGTTGTTGTCCCTCAAATTCCCAGTGAACGTCTTTTCGTTTGACCGTTTGTTTGGTCGCAAGGGTGCGGCGAATCACGCCTGCTAATTGAGGGATGAGGTCGAGTACATTTTCAACAGCTCGGTCGGTCGCCTCTCCTTGGATGCCGAGCATCTGTCGGGCGGCCGGGTTGCAAATCATAACGCGCCCCTGAAGATCCACCGCTAGAAAGCCTCCTGATAGATTGTCGAGGATTGAGGAGTTGTAGGTCGTGACGCGGTTGACCATCGAATCCAGTTGGAGGCGGCGGATGGTGTGGGATGTTTGCTGGATTGTCGATTTTACGAAACGCAGGTCTTCGCTGGTGAACATTTCGCCGGCTTTGTTGATGAATTCAAAAACTCCGACAAAATCGAGGTTTATAAATAGCGGGACAGCAAGCACGCTTTTTGTCTCGACCCCCGGGGCGGAATCAATGAGCGCCTTAAAACGTGAGTCGGAGGGGGCATCGGCGAGTAGCGCGGGTTCATGAAATTTTGAAACCCAACCGGCAAGGCCCTCTCCCGGTTCGACCGGCGCTTTGGTGGGGGCGTCTGATCCTGCCCCGATTGAGTGGAACGAGACGAGTTGGTGGGAGATTTGATCGTGATAAAAGTAGATTGCCGCTTCCGCGTCCAGAGCGGCGGCGGTTTTCTCCAGCATACGCGACCAGACCTTGATTTCATTGGACTCCCGCAGCGAGTCTAGAAATTCAAGAACATCATAGAGGGTCGCGAGGCGTCGGTCTTCGCCGCTCATAAGAGTCTCCCGAAATGGATGCGCCTTTGGAGTGGTTTGCGGCGGGTGAGGTCGGTCACCAAGGTGCCCGATTCGATTGAGTCCAGGGCTGCGCCGAATCGTTCGGTGAATGTCGTTCGCAATGTGCGTGAGACGCCGGCCCGGCTCTCAAGAATTCCATCACCCCCGGTGTAAAACATAACGTGGTCGACAATTTTAGAGCGAGCGGATTCCGTCAGAAAAATCAGATCGCCCGGTTCCAGGTGTTCCCTTTTTATGGGGCGGGCTTTTTCAAATTGGGCGTGTGCGTCGCGCGGAACGGTTAAGCCGACCGAGCGATAGGCAAGGTGAATGAGTCCGGAGCAGTCGACGCCCCAGCCGGGTTTTAGCTGTTGACTGGATCGTCCTCCCCATACATAGGTATCCCCGAGGAAGGTCGCAGCCGCTTCCACGATATCGCGTCTGTTCACCACTCTTTCGCTGGAGACTTCGAGGCGCCACAGCGCGGCGGAGTCGATTTCGGCTGTGCGGCCTTCCAGAAGACGAACCTTGGTGCGTGGTCCTTTGGAGGGTTCCGCCTGCAGGGCGGCGCCCATGGGCAGGGTGAGGACTTCCTCGAGACCTTGGGCGTCGCGCCAACGCAGCTCCGCTCGTTTTAGACGGATGACCGAGGTCGGGCGATAGGGTACCGGCGGCGCGGCGAGGGCATCGGCGCGGACCCAGCCGGGATACCCGCTCCAGGCATTCTTCCCGTTATTGTGGGGTTGTTCGAGGGCTTTAACGAGAACCCAATCCCCCTTGGCTTCCACAACTTTGACGTGTTCTCCGTACAGGAGTTGGGAGAGACGTCCCTTGTCCATCGCATTGGGCCCCGCTGTCTGGCGCGGCCGTTGGCGTAAATCCGCTGTCGGTACGCCGACAACCGCGACCGAGGGAAAACGAGGTCCGAGGAGATAAACGAGCCCGTGTTTATTCTGCAGCCAGACCCGCTCGAATTGTTTGCGTTTGTAAATGCGGCGTACGCCGCTGGGTTTGGCGGCGGGATCATAGGTGATGATATCCCCGTGTTTGGTGAAACCGGCGACAACGAGAAGATGTCCGTTCGTTTTTGAAATCGGAGAATTGTCGAGCTCCCCTTTTTTATACGTGATCGAAGCAATCACGGGTCGGCCGGCGGCGATTTCTTCTTGAAGATCCAGCAATGATTCCAAGCGGGCAACTTGTCCGCTGAGACCGAGCGAGGCGGCGGCCGCGACGTTGAGGGGCCAGTTGCCGTAGATTTCGGCGTTGCGGTCAAAGACTGTTTCGGCGATTTTGGCGGTTGTTCGTTTAACCCCCCACCGCTCCAGAATCATGGAGAGTGATGTCGGCGAGCAAACGTGCGGCGCGATGGCCGGATCTTCATCGCTTTGGGAGCGGGGGGAAAGTTTTATTTCCCGGGCCCAGGGTCCCTTTGCCCACGGGACATGCACAACGCCTTTTCGACTCGTGTCAGCGTAGGTCACGGCGACACGCAGCAGTTTTGCCTCCCGCGTCCCCGCAGAGAGCATTCGGATCCGGTAGCGGAAGGCTTGCGCTTTTTTCTTGAGCTCGAGTGTATCGACGGAAACCTTGCCATGCCGATCCGCTTGTTTTTCGAAGCTGCGCGGCGCGCCGGGTTCCCAGCGCGATAGCCGGTACCATTTTGTCCAGCGCCCGTCGATGCGAACCTGTGCTTCCATTTCGACCGATGAGCCGCGGGGCGTATCGGCGTTCCAGGAACCGACAAGATCATCGAACGGGAAATCGGCTTCGATCACCGCGGACTCCAGAGAACCGGTTCCCTGCAGGAGTCCCTTCTCAAAAGACAGCGGTGTGAGTCCTTCGATGCGGGCTTCTTTGATCTCGAGCGGCCACGCATGCACAATGGTCATGCCTGCCTCGGTGCTTGAGGCGACTGCCAACGCGACGACTGCAATAAATAAAGATCTGCGGTTTCGCGTGATGAGTTGCATTCAATTTTCATCCTTCGTCAAGCAGGAAGGCCAGGCACCGCGCGGGTGGCGGAGTGCCTGACCTTTTTGAGATCTTTGATCGGTTGACGACTACTTTACGAGCGAGTTGCCAGGCTTCTTGGGCGGATCGTTCGGCGGACGCGGCGTGACTTTCTCGTTCTCTTTGAACGCTTCGGTCAGTTCCGCGTTGATTGCCGCGTATTCTTCGTCTTCATCTGTGGAACCAACGATCGCCCCGATCGGGCACTCGGGTAAACAAACGCCGCAGTCGATGCAGACTTCAGGATCGATGATCATGAAGTCTTCTTCTTTGTACGGGCCGGCATGGATGCAGTCAACCGGACAGACATCTACACATGCTGCGTAAACTTCACCCAAACACTTCTCATTAATAACGTGAGCCATATTGCTGACTTCCCCCTAAGGAAGAATAACGGAGTTAAATTCTGCGGATTCAGGAAAACTGCTAAACTCCTTTCACCGTTCACTTCGGATTCTAGAAGATTTCCAATTTAGTGTCAAATATTCTATTTTTACCGATTCTTTTAGCCTTTGCCGTAGGGACCTCCCCTGCGGCGGCTTTTGAATCTATTATCCGCTTGGAAGCGGAAACCTATCGTTATCGTTTGTACGAAGTCCGCTTCCCATCTCCGCACCAGAGTCCTTTCCCCATTAATGATACGGTTTGGGGGCATCTTTATATTCCACGCCAGGCCGAAAAAAAACCTCCGATCGTGTTGGTTCTTCCGATCATGGCGGCCCCAAACACCTGGATTGAAATGCGCTTTGTTCACGAATTTTTGCGCCAAGGCCTGGCGGTGATGTGGATTGAAATGCCGTATCAATTTCACCGAAGACCGCATCCCAGCATCCCCAGCGGCTCGGTTTTTCTTGCCCGCAGCGCCAAGCGCTTGGGAAAGAATTTTATGCAGTCCCGCGCCGACGCACGCAGGGCGATGGACGTTTTGCAGACGTTGGATCTAGTCGATGGCTCGCGCATCGGAATATTCGGCATCAGCCTCGGGTCTCTCGTCGGTTCGGCGGTATTTTCCATCGATGATCGGCCTAAAGGGGCGGTATTACTCCTGGGCGGTGCGGATATGGGTGACCTGGTTTTTCGCAGCAATTTGACAGCGGAGTTTATCAAGGCAGCCGGAATTAAACGGGCGGAAGTCGACGAGGCTTGGAAAGGGCTTGATCCGCTGGATTACCGCGACTCCAATCGGGGCAAACGGGTGGTTCTTGTGAACGCGCGTTCTGACCGTGTGATCCCCACGTTCAACGGTCGGAAATTGGCGGAGGCGTTTCCGGACGCACTGCAGCGTTGGGTGCCGGGAGGGCATTATACGGCGATTCTGCATCTCCTGTGGATGCCGAGTTATGCGGCGTATGAAATGCGCAGAATGCTGGAATAGAGTTACTTTTTTAAATACTTCTGGTACTTTTCCATCATCTCAGGCGTGACGCCAGGCGGCATTTGGGGAGGGGCTTTTTCCGTGGACGATCCTTTTTTCGCCGCTGATTTCCCATCATACCCGTTAAATCCGCGCTTGCGGAGTTTCGGACGAGAACGCCGGGCGCTGCGGCGTTTTTTCTTCTTCATGCGGTTTACGGAGACGCCCGCCACTTTCAGCAGATCGGCGGGCACGCCTGCATTCTGACCATAGGTTTCGAGCAGTCCGATTAAATTTCGATCATCACGTTTCTCTGAGAGAATCTGTTTGAGCGTCGGACCTATTTCCGGGTCGGAAATCACCGACCCGATTAGTTCCTTCATCGCCGATTTTTTGCTTTTGGATTTTAACATCGTCTTGAAGGGTTTGCTTTTAGAAAGGAGGCGGACAAAGGCTCCAAAGTCATTATCCTGATCGTAGCGGTCGGCGATTTCTTTGAGATTCTTGTTGTAGAGAAACTGTTTGTACCATCGCGGCTGATCTTCATGCACTGCATCAACAACCTTTTGCATGACGTCCCGAATCGCCCGGTTGGAAAGACTGCCGTTTTCCTCTTCCTGAGCATCACGAAGCCCTTCGACCAGAGCCTTCGCGTCGCCTTTTTTGGCCAACGCCTCAAGGGTGTCTTTTTTTCCGGAATGACCTCCAATGAAACTTTTATCTTTCTTGATAAATCCTAGGGAGCCACCGCTGGGTCGGGGGGGCCGCGCTCGGACAGGCGGTTTTTTGCCCCAGCCGGCCGGAGCCGCCAAGGCCTTTTCTGGAGCGGCCGGCCTTTTTTGAATGCCCGAGAATGCCGATCCCAAGGGGGCTTTCGCCTCGTCTTCCCCAGACGGTTTGAGAAATACAAACATCCCCCCGGCGGTGACCGCGCCGAAAAGAAGGATGGTCGCGAAAGCGGCCAGTGCCGTTTTCTTGTCCATGGAGCAGAGTATGCCTGAGGCTTAAATTGGAGTCAAGAAGGGCCCTTGACGGGATTTTCCCGGGGCTTTACACTCCGAATAACTATGAAAAAGTTTCTAATGCCGATTATGGTTCTGTTTTTCTGCGGGGTCACAATGACGGGTTGTGATGACGGGGAAAATGAGGAGGAACCGACTCCGGCAATTCCTACAACGAGTGATTTTGGCGGCCAAAACTAAGCCTTTTATTTCTTTTTTTTAGGTATTTTGCCATCCATTCGGTCCTTGGCAAAACCTAAATGTTTGGCCAGGGCGCCCATGTTGGCATCGGCGAGGAAGGTGTCGGCCGCGGCATTGACGGCCGCTGATTTCGCCATGGTTTGAATAAAATCGCGCATATCTTCCCGCAGCATGTATTTCCCGAACATGCCTCGAAAATTGGGAGAGCCAACCATTTTCACCATGAATTTGATCGCGTCCCGGTCCTTTTGGTAGGCGGCGTTGATTTTGCGCAAATCCTTGTGCCCCAAAAATTCTTTTTTCCAGTCTTGGAGCGCTTTTGAGTTTTTGAACCGGGGATCCTTTTTTAGGTCGTAAAATGTACTCTTCGCTTTCTTTACCTTGCGGCGTTCGCCGGCCGAGGTGTCCTTCATCGTTCGCGACGATGGTTTCTGGATTGGTGGGGGAGTTGGCCGCTGTTGTCTGCGTGTTCGATCCGAACCGGTATAAGTCGCAGGAGCGCCGACTCTTCCTTGGCCGAGCGCGGGATGGTCCCGGGACTCTTTGATGACCAGTCTCATGGAGGCCTCAAGATCTTTAACCGATGGAGGAATCGGGCGTGAGGCGTAGAGGTTGGGGTCTTTCTCCGGGGAGATCGCTAAATTAAATCCGGAATCATCGAGAGTTTCTTGTCGCCGTTGGTAGATGTGCCAGCCCCAAATGAGGAGCCCTATATCAGCGAGGATAACCACCAGTAAAAAGACTTGGCCGCCGACGCTTTTAGGTTTTCGGATGAGTCCCATCGCTGTTATCGTCAAGTATGGCTCGGCGCCTTTGGCCTGTCAAGCGTGCCTGCCGTCGGGATTTGTTGTATACTTCCGGGGCGTGAAAGGCGGATTCCTTCGAATATCGCTGGCTTTTTCTCTAGCGTTCAGCATCGTTCCGGCCGAGGCGGCTATCTTCAACGATATTCAGCCTGGTGCTCGTGCGATGGGCATGGGTTATGCTTACGGTGCCATCTCCGACGACGTTTACGGAATGTTTTTTAATCCCGCCGGTCTTGCGGGCGCCCCGTTCGCGCAGATTTCGGGCGGCATCCAACGTATTCCGTCGAATGTGGGCATTCTTTCGCAAGAGACGTTTGTCTACTCGAGGCCGTTTCCGATCCTTCCGGGGTCAACCGTGGGTGCCGGTTTTACCGATCTGAAGCAGAGAAATGTCGGAGGGAAGGGTCAATTTTTGACCCATTTTTCAACGACCCTTGATCTCAAGAAATATTTTATTCCCAAACCTGTTAAAGTCGGGGCGAACTTTAAGATCTCAGCAGTGGATCCAAAGGACAAGCCGAATGTGGTCGCCTTGGGTTTTGATTTGGGCGCGATGATCGAGCCGGGGTGGAATATGACTTACGGCCTTTCGATCACCGACTTGAGCACCAACGTCGGCGTTCCGACGCCGACCGTTACCGCCGCTGTTGCGTATCGCTACAAGCGCCGAATCCATTTTGCATTGGACCTGAGAATGCGCAGCGGGTTGACCGCGCTGTATCCCGGCATTGAAGTGGACTTTCTTTCCCGCCTGCTTAAGGTGCGGGCCGGCCGAGGTGTATCGCTTGATTTTCAAGACACCTTAGCATTGGGTGTTGGCATTAATTATTCACCGCTCTTCCTTGATTTTGCGGTGACGCTGCCTGCGAAAGGACGGACGCATTCCGGAACCGGCGTTCAGGTTTCGACGACTTGGAAATTCGGAGCCCCGCCGTTTTACGGACGCTTCCCCGGGGAGGCCGCCCGGACCGCTGAAGATATGCGGGGAGATGTCGCCGACCTGAAGCGCCAGGTGAAGGATTTGCGCCGCATTCGCGACGCCGCAGATGCGAACAAAACGAGTCTAGAGGGTCAGGTCAACGCCGAAGAAGAACGCTTGCGGGATTTGCAGCAGCAAAGCCGCGATCTTGAGTACGATCTGCAGCGTCGCCGCTATGATCGGGATCATGACGAGCCGGGAGACCCTTTGTTATCAACCCCTGATGCCCAAGAGGAAGATCCTTTTGCGAATTTCCCGGCGTCGATCGATTCGTCTTCTGTGCCGAGTCCCAGCCCGACTCTCTCTCCGACACCCAAGAAAACGCGCAAGCGGCGAATTCGGAAGCGATCGCGCTTCCCTAAGCGGCATCGGGTCAAAGCGGGGGACACGCTGAGAAAATTAGCAGACAAGTATTACGGGAACCCTGCGTTGTGGGAGGCGATTTACGAAGCCAATCCCGACCGCATTGAACGCGGACTGCCGATTGAAGGAAAGACTCTCATCATTCCTAAGCCGGACAAGCGCTGATGGCCGTGATCGCGGTCGTCGCACGGGATGAAGAAAAACGTTCCGAACTTAAGCTCGCCCTGGAGGAACTCGGCCATCTTGTCGCTGCCGCGAAGGATCTCTCTGGAGCGATGGAGGTTGTTTCCAAGCAGAGACCGCGGCTCATGCTGGTGGCCCAAGAGCCCTCCGAGACGGTCGCCGAATCGGCGCTTGCTGAACTTGAACGCGAAGCCCCGCTGCTTCCGGTTATTGTTGCGCTGACCGAGCGCAAAGCGGCACGCGCGTTGGAGCTGCTGAAGGCCGGCGCCTATGAAGTGGTCGCTCCTCCGTGGACGTCCGATCATCTTTCCGCGACGATTTCAAAGGCGCTTCGTTTTAAGGGAACCGCGTTTGAGGCTTCGCGCCCGGTTGAGAAAAAAACCGGCGTGTGGCTCTACGCCGCGCTTGGCACCGTGCTTCTCATGGGCACGGGATCTTGGATTGCGCTGCAGCGTCATCGTCGGCTCGCGCGGGAAGCCGCAAGGCCGACGCCGGTGACTGAATTTAAGCTGCCCTACGCCCATCCGGCCGGGCTTGCTTATGATGGCCGGTATTTCTGGATCAGCGACTGGTTCTCGCAGACAATTTATCGCCACGATAAGAAAACATTGGCAGTGATAAAAACCCGTCATTTGCCGTTGGAACGTCCCGGGGCGCTCGCGTTTGCGGGCAATGTGTTGTACGCGGCATCGGGGCCGCGGAAGATTGTCCGGCACATGCTCGATACACCGTTGACCGTTCTTTCGACAACGAAGGATCAAAAGCCGCAAACGGTCGGCATGGCCTATGACGGTTTGTATTTGTGGTCGATCGACACAAAATCAAAAAAAATTCATAAACGCATCCCGGATGAGGGGTTGTCGGTGGTGCAAAGTTTTTCCTATGAGGACGGGGGAGCGCCTGCGGCCCTCACCTTTGATGGCCTGACGATTTGGACCCTCGATTCGATTAATAGCGAACTGCTGCGGCATGATTTAAACAACCCCGAGCGGGTGACGATGCGCCTGCCCTTGAATGAGTATCGCGGTGGGGAATGGAGGCCGACTGGGCTCGCGTTTGACGGAAACAAATTCTATACCACCGCTGAACAACGTCCGCGCGGTGAATCTCCGGGACGACTTTTTGTGCATTCGATTCCGCCGGACCATCTTCACTCGATCCATAACCCGTGAGAGTTGACGCCGCCCGTTTTGTCCCTGTTCTCATTCTCTTCGCCGATGACGCGTCCCGCGCGGAAACATGGGGTCGTCTTTTATCCTTGAGTCCGGAAGGGGCTCGATTGATCTGCCGCGCGCCGATCTCCGATGGCTCTCTCTTGCTGCTGGAGTTTGAAGTATTCGGAGATGCTTTCAAGGGAATTGAGGCGGCGGTTACGGGAGTGTCTATCGATCCCGATGGTTACTCCGTGGCAGTCCTGAACTTCAAAAAGACGACGGACCGTCTGGTCATTGGCCGTGCGGTCCGTCGGGTCGTAGCGTCAGATCTTCCTGATACGCGTTAAACTGGATTGCAGGGATCGTTCACTCCATAAATTAACGTGTTTGCGTCGGCTTCCGTGACAATGGCTTTAGTCGCATCCGCAGCCGTGTCGGTCATGATCCGCCCGGTAGTTTTATATTCCTTCAGCTGAACGCGCGCGCGACTTTTGTCGTTACCGTAGGCCTGGAAGCTTCCATCTTCCTTTCCATAACGCACGCCGTGATAGGAAACGTTTCCAGCTTCTTCCAATGTCGCGTAGACACGGTCGATATGCTTCCCTTTGTCGTCTATAAACATGACAAAGTCGTAAGACTTATTTGTTTCCTTCAAAATCGCTTGAAGCATCTTTCCTTTGTGCTGGCCGGCGGTGAAGTAAATGCCGCCTTCATATTTCGTGTCGCGTTTGAACTTCTTCGTGAAGTTCGCGCCCAAGCCTGTTTTCGTGAAGTCGATGCCCAGTGCTTTGAAGGCTTCGAGCGTTGGTCCTGATTCTTCCTCCCCGCGTGAGGTGAGAACGAGAATCGGAACGCCGGCAGCTTGGAGTTTCTTGATATTCTTGACTGCGTCCGTGGGGACCACACGGTGCGGTGCAATCGCGCGGGCGGCTTTGGCGATGGCGAGGAGATCCTTTTTGCGCTGATTCGTTGTGGCCCTATCCGCCTTAGGACTGCACCCGTAAATCTTTCTGAATTCCCCGCTGAGCCACGGGCTGCCTGGGAAGTCGGACGAGTAGGTCAAAAGCGTATTGTCGATGTCAAAGACTACCAGGAGATTTTCTCCGGAGGCGGCCACGGCGGCCGCATCAGCGAAGAACTCGGCCATCGTGTTTGCTGTGCGGCTTGAGATGGAGACGGCATTGCTGGCGGCGGCTTGGCCATTCCCCTGAATCTCCGGGGCGGCCGTGCTTTGCCCCGGTCCGGCGGCTTTTTTTAGTTCTTCAAGTGCTTCTGCGTGGACGGCAGGGGCTGTAAACAGTAGTGCGGAAAGGAGCAGAAGAGATGACTTTGTCATTCAGGAGGATCTCCTAGATTAGGATTCCCTCTATTTTACTACGTCCCATCGGGGGTGCTATGGGTCTATGAGGTATAGGTACCAGTCTTTAGGCCTGGGTCCAAGGCAGAGGGAATAATAGAGAGTTCAACCGTCGTCGTTCTAAACATCGGAACCGCTCCAATGGTCCGGACCGGACTTCTTGGTCCGCTTGGGGCGGTTTCGTTTTTTCTTGCGGGAGACCTTCTTGTTTTTCTTCGCGAAGGCGACCGCTTTTTCGGCGATGCGGGTTGCTTCTTGGATCATGGCATGTGCTTCGGCGACGGTTTTTGCCGCGCTTTCTGCGGCCTTCTCCAGGCCTCCCTCAAAGGATTTTCGAATCGCGCCTACGTCTTTTTCTTGGATCTCCAATGCCTCGGTCATGCGTTTGAGCTTGATGTCGAGGCGTCCAAGGCCGCCGACGCGCGAGGACACTTGTTTTAACGCCGCGCGCATTCGGAGAACTTCCCGTTCCCGCTCACGAGATTGTCGTTTGAGATCGCCCACATCGCGCCCGCGTTCCCGCAGACGTTCGAGGGCGTTGAGCAGCAGCCCTTCGAGCTCCAGAACGCGATCTTCAATGGACCCGACCGCGGCGGCTTCCGCCAGGGTTGGATCCGGGGGAATGAGCCGAAGGTCCCGGGGAAAGTGCTGGCGCAGCTCTCCGATAAATCCCGCACGGATCCACGCGTGATCGCCGGAGCCATGGAAGTGTTCGGGGCAAACGAGGCTTTCAGGGCCGAAGCTCTCGATTTTCGCGATGTGCTCCGCATCGAGGGGGCCTGCGACTCCTCCGTCTGGGAGCATTGTCCAATAACGCATCCCCACAAGTATATTCTGTAATTATTACAATAGAATGTACTGGGACTGCTGATTGTTGTAATGTACTTCCAGGAAAATTCGATGACCGCTACGGAAACACTGAAGCATACTGCGCTCCACTCTCTCCATACCGATTTGGAGGGAAAAATGGTGCCCTTTCATGGGTGGGAGCTGCCTGTGCAGTTCTCCTCCATTATGAAGGAGCATAATGCCGTTCGGACCGCTGCGGGCTTGTTTGACGTTAGTCATATGGGCCAGGTTTTTATTGAAGGTCCCGGCGCGCTCACTCTGCTTCAAAAGATCAACAGCAATGACATTTCACGTCTCAAAGATGGGCGCTCCATGTACTCCCACATGTTGAACGAAGCCGGTGGTGTGGTGGATGATGTGATTGTATCCCGAATTGAAGAGGGGCGGTATTTAGTCGTTGTAAACGCTGCAACCCGGGAAAATGATGTCGCCTGGATTCGCCGTCACGGCGAAGGTTTGGATTTGGAGATTGAGGACCGCAGCGAGTCGCTTGCGATGATCGCGCTGCAGGGGCCGCAGGCCGCCGAATCGATGAAGGCGCTTTGTCTGGAAGCTGTTCCCCTAAAACGTTTCGGGGCGATGAAATTGGAGCTTTTTGGACGGACCGTGTGGATTACCCGCACCGGCTATACCGGTGAAGATGGATTTGAAATTATTTGTCCGCATGAACTCGCGACTCGCGTTTGGCAGACTCTCTCGGCACGGGGCGCGTCATTTGGGCTTCTGCCGTGTGGTCTTGGCGCGCGGGATACGCTGCGTCTTGAGGCGGGGTATTTGCTGTACGGGTCGGATGTCGACGAGGATCATACCCCCTTTGAGGCTGGTTATGGGTGGGTTGTGAAACTCAAAAAAGAGACATTCATTGGCAAATCGGCCCTCGAAAAACAGGTCTCGGAAGGCATTCAGCGACGCCTGACCCCCATCCAACTTGTGGAACGTGGTGTGCTGCGGCCGGATGCGGTTGTTTCCTGTGAGGGTGAAGTGTTGGGAACCCTGTCGAGCGCCACGTTTTCTCCAACGCTGAAGGCGGGCATTGGTGTTGGTTATTTTAACCGGCCGGATCTAAAATCCGGAACCCCCGTTTCGGTCCTACTGCATGGCCGCGAATTTCCCGCTGAAGTTGCTGACAGTCCATTCTACAAGCGAAGCTGACCCAGGAGCCCTTCATGCCCGATCCAAAATCGTCTCGTTATATGAAATCTCATGAATGGGTCTCGCTCGAAGGGGACGAGGCTGTCGTTGGCATTTCCGATCACGCGCAACGCGAAATAACCGACGTGGTTTTTATCGATCTTCCGAAAACCGGCCGAAAGGTCGCGAAAGGGGAGGCCGTTGCGGTTGTTGAATCCGTCAAGGCTGCATTCGACATCTATGCCCCGGTCGGCGGCGAAATTCTCGCCGTCAACGATGCGGTGACCCAAAACCCGGGCCTGGCGAATTCCTCTCCGCATAACGAGGGTTGGTTTTTTCGGATCAAGCTTGATGACCCTAAGGAAGCGGAAGCGTTGATGGACCACGCGGCTTACGAAGCCTTCCTTTCTTCGCAATCCTAGGCGCAAAGAACCTTGAAGGGCGTTTTATTTGAGAGTGCGATTCTCGGTGCTGCGGATCAGATGGCACTCGATGAGGCGATTTTTGAGGGTGCCGAGCCCGACACCTGTTATTTGCGTTTTTTCCACTGGCCGGGATCCGGCCACGGGGATGCTGTGACCTTCGGGGTTTCGATGGTATACGCAAAGGTTGAAGCCGCCGTTGCCGCACATGGATTTCCCCTGAACGCGCCGTTGATTCGCCGCGCAACAGGCGGGGGGATTGTCTACCACGATGGGGATTTGACCTTTTCATTCGTTTTTCCCTGGTCGCGTCTGTCTTCTCCAGGAATTATCTATAAAAATCTCCATCTGGCCGCCCATCTGGGGCTTCGCTCCCGCGGTTTTGAGACGCGGCTGTGGGCGCCTCCCAGTGCCGTTGAACAGGTTCCGGGGATCAATACCGAGTGTTTTAGCGGCCCCGAGCCTAAGGATCTGATACTGCCTGACGGATCAAAAGTATTAGGAGGAGCGTTGCGGCGTCGCGGTGAAACCGGTTTGTACCAAGGATCGATGAGGCCAGAACCTTTTCACGCGGAAAAATCCATATTGAAGGATGCGCTCGTTGAAGGAATCGGACTCCAATGGAAGGTTCTCTTTGAATCTCAAGAACTTCCAGGGGAAGCGCTTGCGGCCGCAGAGCGTTTGAGACACACTAAGTACGCAGTTGATCGATGGAATAAAAGGAGATGACAACATGAAAGCGTTCGTTCTTTGCAAGTTGATTGCGGGTCTCGAGCAGAAGGCTATGAATCAAATTAGGACCATCAACGGGATTACAGACGTGTTCCTTACTTTCGGCTCGTGGGACGCGGTTCTTCAGACGGAAGCGGATACAATCGACAAATTGAGCGGACTTATTGTCAGGGAAATTCGAGGGATCCACGGCGTTCAAACGACGGAGACTCTTGTGACGACTAACCTCTAGAAAAAGCCGCATTCTTTTTAGTACCGTAGGACACACAATGGAACAGCTCTCCGGGGGAATCGATCCCAAAGAAAAACTTGTACTCATCGTAGACGACGATGAGAGTATTCTCGATCTGCTTGAGCATGTAGTGAAAAAAGAAGGGTTTCGCGTTGACCGGGCGACCGATGGGCAGGAAGCGATTCGCAAAGTAGATGTCGCCATCCCCGATGCGATTGTGCTCGATTTTATGCTCCCCGGCATGGGTGGATTTGAAGTCGCCAAGGAATTGCAGTCGGGAGAAGCACGCAGCGTTCCTATCCTCGTGATTACGGGCCGCAAAATCGACCAAGCGACGATCGATATGATTTTGCAGGAGTCCAACGTCCGCGAGTATATTGAGAAGCCAATCAAGCCAGCGGTCCTCGCGGGACGTCTGCATAAATTGCTCGGTACGAAGGCCCCCAGCGGGGGAGGATTTGATCGCCAGCAGAGACGGGGCGGTCTTTCCGGCAGTTGGTAGGTGGCGTGCGCACCGCTTTAGGGTGGTTTAAATATCTACTGATCTGCCTCGTTTTTGTCTTCGGCGCCGTCTATATCGATCTTGTTCTTCGGGCCCGGACCGCCTTTTATGAAGGTGAGAAGTTTTTGGCCTGGCACGCTAATCCCGCTGATAAGAAGGCCCATTTCCAGGCCCGATATACAATCGCCGTCGCCGAATTAAATCGCGACCTGAAGGCGGGTCGTATGGATGAAACGGAGTTTAAGCAGCGTACATCGCTGGAAGAATTTCGCCGCGACGAAGCCGTCGCCGAGAGTTCCCTGAAATACGCCTACCATTGGTTTAAAACCGCGGTGGATCTCTTCTCTCCGCCTGACAGCAAGTGGGTGCGCCTCTCTCGGGAAAAAATGGCGAGCACGAAAACGATGTGGAAGGCCGAACTCGACGCCGCCAAGATTCCCTACGAAGAGTATATGCTCGAGTAATGGCTTCGAAGCGCCGTCGTCGGTCTCCGGCGTTTACGGTGCTCGGTCTTGTTCTCATTCCCACCGCCGTTGCTGCCGCTCTTGCGGCGGCCCACACCTTATTTTCACTCGCCGCATCCGTCACCTACTTTTCCGCGGGTTTCGGCGCCGTCCTTTTTGCCCATATGGTGGGAGTGCTTCGGGGGGAGCGCGCCTATGTATTCGCGCATGAATTGACGCACGCCGCAGCCGCGTGGTTTCAAGGCGGAAAGGTTCTCGCATTTGTGGTCAAGGCCGATAGCGGCCATGTTGATCTCTCGAAGATGAACGCGTTTATCGCTTTGGCGCCGTATTGGATTCCTCTCTACGCGCTTGCGACAGTCGGAGTGTATCGTCTTGCCATATGGTCCGGTCCGTGGCCAAAACAGGAAGAGTTTTTTCTAGCGGCGATGGGAGGGGCTCTCGCCTTTCATTTCGCACATACGGCGCGGGCGTTGTGGTCGACGCACCAAAGCGATCTTGATCATTTGGGAATTACCTTGTCGTTATCCTTGATAGCGCTTTTAAATGCCGGGGTCCTTCTGGGCGCGCTTAAATGTCTGTTTCCTCAAGCGGTGTCGGTGAGCAATAGTTTGCGATGGGTTATGAGTGTGACCAAGACATTTTGGGGGGCATTGGCCAGCGGTGTAGGCGATGTCCTGCGGGCAACGGCAACATGACGCCTGAACTCGTGCGGGAGTTTAAGCGCAAAGCATTTCATCTCTTGAGTCTGGTTCATCTCGGGGCGTTTTGGGCGTTGGGACAAAAGAATGCCGCCATTGCTGTGCTGGCTTTCACCGCGTTGTCGCTCCTTGTCGAAACATTTCGACTTCGTAATCGAGGGTTCAACAACTGGCTTATTAATCGTTTGGGCGGAATCCATCGAGAAAAGGAAAAAAACAAAATGAGCGGGATCGTCTGGACCTCGCTCGGCTGTTTCGGAACCATTGTTCTCTTCGGCGAACAACCCCGCGTCGTCTCTGCGGGAATTCTCTTCCTGGCTCTCGGGGATGGCGTCGCCGCCCTGGCCGGTCGCGCGTGGGGCGTTCACAAATGGCCGGCCCTCGACGGCAAAAAAAGCCTCGAAGGCTCCGCCGCATGTTTCCTGGCGTGTCTAATTTCCGCTATCAGCCTCGGCATCAATCTCCCCGCCGCCGCTCTAGGCGCCCTCTCAGCCACGATCGTCGAAATCCTCCCCGTCCCCATCGATGACAACCTCTGGCTCCCTATCATCTCCGCCGCAGTCGTCTCCACTGTTATATAGGGGTCTGTCCCCGAGTTATTTGACTTATTGAGGGGGATTTAGGCGGATTTCAGTTTTAATTGAATCGCTCGAATTCCAATTATCTTCTTGAGATATATGTAATTCTTTAACTAAATAAAGGATTTTTTATTAATCCCCATTGGCTGGGCCCATGTTGGAGCAAAGGAATGGGTCGCGGGCAATAAGTCAAATAACTCGGGGACAGACCCCCAGCCTCCAATGAGCTAGAATAGTCCTGAGTGGAAATGAAGAAAGTTCAAAAAGTTCATACTAGAAAACCCTATCCGCGAGGTGAGCGGCGGCGCTTGCAGGCGTGGCGCAATGGGGTGATTTGGCTTGGGCGATTTTTTGCCGGGGTTTTGCTTTTTGTCACCTTTCTGGCAGGGGCTGCGTTTTTAGCTCTGCGATTTTATGTGACTCCGGAGATGCTGCGGGATCGAATGATCTCAGCGCTGGAAACTACGTTTCATCGTCCGGTTAAAATTGATCACGTCACTCTTGTTGTACATCAGGGGCTCAAGGTCGAGGGGCTTGAGGTTGCCGAATCGGAAGAGTTTCCAGGAAAGGTTTTTATTTCGAGCGAATTTCTGCTGGTGACTTTTAATCCGGCATCATTGCTTCGCGGCACTCTCGAGCTTGGAAAGGTTCTGCTCATGCGCCCCGAAATTAATCTTGTTCGTCGTCGTGATGGGACTTGGAATATACAAGACGTTTTGACGCGTCCCCCGGGAAAAAGGGGGCGGTTTTCTCTGCCGCCGTTATCGGCTGCAAAAACAATTGTAATCGAGGGAGGGCGCCTGCGCGTGCGGGATATCCCCCGAAAACTGGACGTTATGTTTTCTGAATTTGGATTTGAGGCTGACGAATTCAAAATCAGCGATGCGTTTCCTGTTCGGATGAAGTTCGTGAATCGATCGAAGATCGGATTCAAAATGGTCCGGGCAAATTTTGAGTTGGAGGGGAATGTTAATCTGGCCGCATTTCGACCCGAGAAAGCGACACTTGTCGCGAATTCCCTCGTGATGACGATTGATGGGAAACCGGTCAAGATTTCGGGTGAAGTGCGAAACATGACCGCGCCCGAGATTGATATAAAACTGAAGCTCCCTGCCTTAACTGCGGCCGATCTGGGTCGTTATAAGCCAACGCCGTCCTGGGTCGATTTCCCTGCGAGTCAATGGGAGGCGCGCCTGCGGCCGGTCCTGACATCAACAGCCACCACCAATCCGGGAGGGGAGGTTGAACTTTCCACAACGCCGCCGACGCTGATCGCCTATCATGTCCCGCATCTATCGGTGTCATTGGGCGGCCTGCGTCTTGGGGCCTGGGGGCGTTACCGTCTCTCGGATGGAAATATCTCCGCAACCCTCCGCCTTGCGGGTGTGGACCTGAGCAAAATTCCGGTGCTTTACCCGCCTTGGAAAGAAAATTTGCCGAAAGGACGTGCCACGGGGACTCTTAGTTTTCGAGGTCCTTGGCAAAAGCCGGTCTTCCATCGGGCGGCGCTGCAATTGCGCGGACTCAATCTTAAGTTTTGGAAAGGCAAGCGCATAACGAAGGGCGATATAAACCTAAGGATCCGTGACGGGTGGCAGGATTTGGATGTGAGCGTTCTTAAAGGAAATTGGGTCGCCTACGGAAACTCCTTGTCCAATATAAATTTCAAGTCGACGGTTAGAAACGGGGACATGGTGGTATCCGCGTTGGGGCTGACGTGGAATGACAGCAACATCGATTTAAAGGGCTGCATCAAGAACGTTCGCCGCCCCACCGAAGTTTTTCTTGATGGTGAAATCGACCAGGCTCGTGTGGACGAATCCTACGCTGCGATCGAAAATGTTCTTCGCCTACGCCGGCGCGAGAAAGGACTGCCGGATGTCGGGGATAAGGGATGGGCGCAAATCCTAAAAGATGGAATTCCGCCGCGTTTCCCCGATATGACCGGAGAGCTCCGATGGCGCAAGGCTTATAGTCCGAATTTTGAAACGGACAACTTTAAGCTGGTCTGGGATTTGAATGATATCGCTAAGGGACTGGATAATTTGAATGGTCGTTTTCGAATGAGTTTTGGACCCGGTCGGATGAAGGATATCCCGGTCATGCGAAAGAGTCATGTGTTGGTTGACCTGCTGCTGATTCCCTACGTAGAAATGCATCGTCTTGCCAAAGGGGGACGTTTGTCTCTGGACAAGCTTTTCCCTGATACAATGGATTTCACTAAAGCCTATGGAGAATTCGGCGCCAACCGGGGAATCGTCGATGTGGATTTCGCGCATTTTGACAGCACGGAATTTGTTTCCTATTCGGATGGGAAGGTTGATTTTCCTCAGGAGAAAACGAATCTTCATGTGCTGCTAAGGCTTCCGAAGGCATCGAAAAACCTGGCATCGAAACTTCTCGATGAGAAATCACGCCCCTCCATCGATGTTAATCTAGTGGGCAACCTAAACAGCCCCAACATTGAATTTAATTTAAGAAGCATCAAGGGCGACGATATTGAGAATGCGCTGGCCGCTGCCCTCCAGCGCGTGACCCCATTTCCGTCGCTCGAAGACCACCTGACCTGCGGGAGGAACCCATGAGCCGGACCCCCAAGCTCGATGTTGTCGGCATCCTACAAGAACATGGCGCGATATTAGAAGGTCATTACCGTTTGCCATCGGGATTGCATACTTCGAAATTCGTCCAACCCGAGAGGGTTTTGCAGTTTCCAAATCTTGCCCGCAAATTTGCGGCAGCGATTTGCCGAAATTTTCCTGAAAAGGCGGATGTCGTTGTCTCTTCCAGCATGGGGGGGCTGGTGCTGGGGCAGGAAGTCGCCCGCGAGCGCAAGTGCCGGTCGATCTTTTTTGAACGGTTCGGTGGGGTGATGGGGCTTCGCCCTCACTTTCACCTCAAACGCGGGGAACGGGTTCTTATCGTTGAGGACGTTTTGATGGCCGGGCGGACGACGGGCGAATTGATCCATACCGCAGCGGAGTTGGGCGCGACTGTTATCGGCGTGGGGGTTGTGGTGGATCGCTCCACCGGCGCGCTTGATCTCGGTGTTCCCGTGCGAGCGTTGGTGACTCTTCCGATTCCGGTTTCCACATCTGAAGATTGCAGCGCTTGCACCCGCAAGGTGCCCTTGTCGGCGCCGTATGAGAATGGGACGGGGGGAAAATGATTGAACGGTACTCGCTTCCGGAGATGAGGGGCTTGTGGAGTACAGAGGCCCGCATTAAGAAAATGCTGGAAGTGGAATTGGCCTGGTTGGAGAAGCTCGCTCCCTCTCGAAAAATCCCGGCGCGCCAAGTCTCTGAGCTGCGAAAAATTATTAAGGGAGGGCCTCTTGCCGCCAAGGTGCGCAAGAAAGAGGAGAAAAGCGCGCATGATGTTGTTGCGATGCTTCAGGTAGTTTCAGAGGCGCTTGAGGGCAAGGCACCGAAGGTGGTGCAGTATCTGCATTTTGGATTGACTTCTTCCGATGTTCTCGATACCGCGCTCGCGATGCAGCTCATCGACGCGAATCGATTGCTGGTGGAGGCTTGGAAACCCGTCGCCAAGCGATTAAAGGCGCTCGCCCGCAAACATAAGAAGACATGGATGGTCGGGCGGACGCATGGGGTGCATGCCGAGCCGATTCCATTTGGGTTGAAGATGGCGGGCTGGTACGCTGAGGCGCAGCGCAATATTAAACGCTTGGAACGCGCGGGCCGTGAGATCGCGTTTGGAAATCTCTCCGGTGCCGTTGGCACGTGTGCGCATTTTCCTCCCAGTTTTGAGGCTTCCGTCCTTCGGAAGCTCGGTCTAAAGGCCGAGCCGGTATCGACCCAGGTGGTTCCGCGCGATCGGTATGCGGAGTATTTTCAAATGATCGCGCTGTCTGCGGCTGCGATTGAACGTTTCGCGACCGAAATCCGCCATTTGCAGCGAACCGAGGTCCGCGAGGCCGAAGAGCCGTTTGGGAGCGGGCAGAAGGGATCCTCGGCGATGCCTCACAAGAGAAATCCCGTCCTCTGCGAAAACCTTTGCGGTCTCGCCCGTGTGATTCGAGGACACACGGTCCCCATGCTTGAAAATGTCGCATTGTGGCATGAACGCGACATCAGTCATTCCTCCGTTGAGCGAGTGACTCTTCCCGACGCCACCGAACTGCTGCACTTTATGCTGCACCGGTTCGCACGCGTGTTGGACGGGCTTTCGGTTTTTCCGAAAAATATGATGCGCAACCTTGAAAGTTCGCACGGGTTGGTGTTCAGCCAGCGCGTTCTTCTAACGCTGATCGATAAGGGATTGGGCCGCATGCGGGCGTATGACATCGTCCAACGCAACGCGATGGAGACCTGGCGGACCGGTGTTCCGTTTAAGGAAACGTTGGCGGCGGACAAAGACTTTATGCGCGAGATGGGTCGGGGAGAGCTCGAACGGCTGTTCGATCTTTCTCATTACGGAAAATCGGTTCCCAAGGTCATGCAGCGAGCGGGAGTTCTGTGATCCCCATCGCCCTCTTAACCGATTTCGGGCATCAAGACCCGTATGTCGGCATCATGAAGGGGGTTCTCCTGTCGCGCGCCCCGGGGGCGACGGTTGTTGATCTTTGCCACGAAATTCCCGGACAGCGGATCGGTGTGGGCGCGTTTTTCCTGAAGGCCGCTATTGCGTATTTTCCCAACGAGACCTTGTTTGTTGCCGTTGTCGATCCGGGTGTCGGATCGAAGCGGTCCATTTTGTGGGGCCGCAACAAACGAGGGCAGCAATTTCTTGCTCCTGACAATGGGCTGCTTGATGACGTCGGCATCGTTTCGGCGCGGCGGGTGAAAAATCGGAGTTTGTTCCTTTCTGAAATCAGTGCTACGTTTCACGGACGGGATATTTTTGCTCCGACGGCCGCCGCGCTCGCGTGCGGATTGGACCCGGTGAAGCTTGGGCCGAAGGTGAAGCCTCCGAGAAAAAATAAAAAGGGCGCGTCGCGTTCTGTTTTGCTGATTGACCGATTTGGAAACGCAGTGACCGATATCCACCCTGAATCCGTGCGCGGAAAATCAATTTGGGTGGGTAAGAAAAAAATAGGATCGCTGCAAAAGACTTATTCATCAGTGAAGCCGGGAGCCTTGCTCGCGCTCATTGGTTCCTACGGTCTTGTTGAGTGTTCCGTGCGCGATGGAGATTTCGCGTCAGTTTTTAAAATAAAACCGGGGGACCGAGTCCATGTCCGATGAACTAATTGCATTAAAATTAAAGCCGGGTGAGGAGGATCGACTCCAAGCCGGTCATCGGTGGATCTTTTCCAACGAACTTTCCGAGATCCCCGAAGCTGCGCCCGGCGCCTTGGCCGTTTTGCAATCCTCGCGCAATAAGACCCTCGGCATCGGGTTCTACAACCCAAAAAGTCTTATCGCGTTTCGTTTGTTGGCGCGCGAGCCCGCCCCTATTAACGCGGAGTTTCTGAGGGATCGTTTGGAAGCGGCCTTAAATCGCCGCAAGCGCTATCTGGGTGAAGAGGCCACCGCCTATCGCCTGTGCTTCGGAGAGTCCGATGAACTCCCTGGATTGATTGCCGATCGGTTTGGGGATGTGATCGTCCTGCAGGTTTTATCGGCGGGTATTCAGAATCTGATTGAGCCCCTCGTTGAGGCGCTGCGGGGGTTGCTCGATCCCGTCGCCATCTACCAGAAGAACGACCACCCCTCGCGTCAACTCGAAGGGTTGTCCGGAAAGAGCGGCGCTATTTTTGGCGAATTGCCCGCTGAAATGGTGATCGAGGAAAACGGGCTTAAGTTTGCCGTCGACCCTGTGGGTGCGCAAAAAACAGGATTCTATTTCGATCAGCGCGAGAATCGCATGGCGATCACGCCGTTTGTGAAAGGCAAGTGTGTATTGGATCTCTATTGTCATTCCGGGGCGTTTGCGTTGAACGCGGCCAAACACGGGGCGATCCGTGTATTTGGAATTGATAGTTCCGAACGTGCGATCGAATCGGCCGTCACCAGCGCCAAATTAAACGGACTTGAAGGAAAATGCGATTTTCGCGTCGGAGATGCCGAAAAAATGTTGGCGGATTTTTCTGCAACCCGGCAAAATTTTCAACCCGATGTTGTGTTCGTGGACCCGCCAAGCCTGGTCCCATCGAAAAAACACCTGACCAAGGCCCTTCGAGCGTACGTGAAGATCAATGCGAACGCGTTTCGACTCTTGCGGCGCGGTGGCATTGTTGCGACCAGTACCTGTTCCAATCATATCTCACGCCAGGCTTTCATGGGTATTTTACGGGAAGCGGCCTCGAAGGCTCAAAAAACGGTGCGGCTTCTGGAAATGCGCGGAGCGGCGAAGGATCATCCAACGCTGATCACGATGCCCGAGACCGAGTATCTCCATTTCGCCTTGCTAGAAATCGGCTAGAGGTACGGGTGGATCCAGAGACACTCGCTCACGGTCAAGGATGGGAACCCAACTCGGACTCCATCGCCGCGCTGCGTCGTTTTCTTGAACGGGAACATCATTCTCAAAATGCGGGACGCGAGGCGATGTATGACTCGCCGATTGAAGACCGCGTTAAGGCCGGCATCGCGGTCGACCAGGTTTTTTCCTCCGGGGTTGAGCCCCAGGGGCGGCGCAAGATTTTTATTTTTCATAGTAGGCGCAACGATTCGAAATTTCGCCCCGGCACACGCCTGCGCTTGAGTCGAGGCGACGCACGTTCCCCGACAGCCGTGTTGGAATTGATTGAAGACCGCTATGATGGAAAGAAGTACGAATTTCGCTTGGTGGGCCAACTGGAGGATGAGTCGATTCTTGAAAGCTCAGAGCCCTGGGTTCTCGACGAGGATGTCTTCGATTTGCTCGACGCGCAATTGGCGATCCTGCGTGAGGCGGAAGAGGAGGGGCATGATTTATGGATAGAAGGGGAAGATCCTCAGCCTGTTCCATCACCCCCTCCGGTTAAATCGGCCTTTGGAAGTGACCTATCCCCTTCGATGGGCAATGCCTTTGGAGCGGCGGCGGCGGCACCGCGTTGGTTTGCGGTGCAAGGCCCGCCGGGATCCGGTAAAACCCACCTTCTCGCGCGTCTGGCCCTTCATTACGCGGTAGAGCGCGGCCAACGGGTGCTTATCACCGCGGTTGCACATCAAGCGATTCACCAAGCGTTGCGCGAGACGTTCTTCGTCGGGAAACGCTTCGCACAAGACGATCCGCGGGTGAAATCGCTGCTGACCGACAGCCTGATCAAGTTGGGCGGTTCTCGGGGACGCAATGAGGGTCTTCCCGCTGGGGTCCGGCCGGTGTTCCGGCTTCCGAAAGGGAAAAAAGGATTTATTGCGGGGGCAACCATTTATGCGGCGCGCAACGCCGCTGTCGAATTGGGGGGGCCGCGACCATTTGATGTTGTTCTCTTTGATGAGGCGGGGCAGGCGCCGCTTGTTCTAGCGTTGGGTGCGCGGCTTCTTGCCGAAAAAACAATATTCATCGGGGATGACATGCAACTGCCCCCTGTGGTGACCTCCGGATACGACGAAGAGGGCGACCCCTCCGCGCGGCGGTCCGCGATTGAACTCGTTCGGGAACTCTACGAGCCGCCCCCGATGATTACCGAGACGAGGCGCCTCAATGACTCGTTGTGCGCGGTTGTGAGCGATTGTTTCTATGACGGAGTTTTGGCCCCGACCGTTGAAGCCGGTTCGCGGCGGCTCGTTCTTTCAGGAACGCCGGGGGCGGGATTTGAAACCATCTTTGATCCGGAGGAGCCGCTGGTTTTTGTGGATGTTCCGCATGAGGATCAGCGGTCTAGATCCGAACCCGAGGCGCGTTGGGCCGCTGCTATTACGGCGGAAGCCGCCCGGCTGGGGATTTCTGCCGAAGAGGTCGGCATCATTTCTCCCTACCGCGCCCAGTGCAATCGTATTCGATTTTTATGCGGGCAGCGTCGCGGGCTGGCGGTGGCAACGGTAGAACGTTTTCAGGGGCAGGAACGCGAGCTGGTTATCATCTCGCTGACGAGTTCCCAATTGACGTATATGGCACGTCTGGCCGGGTTTTTATTCAATCCCAATCGCTTGAATGTGGCGATCAGCCGTGCGCGCACGAAGGTGGTGGTGCTTGGCTCGAAGGCCGCGCTGAAGGCCGCCGTGCAGGCTGCCGATGAGGGCAACCCGGATTCGTCCGCAGCCAGCGGATTGGCGACCTTGTGGCGAATTCTGGACACGGCCTGCGAAGTGGATGGCGCTAGAGTTCCGATCCCGGTGCCTGTGTCGCCTTCGAAGCCCCCGGCATCCGAGACGCTCGCCTTTGAGCCCGGCGACATCATTGAACATGCGGATTTCGGGGCAGGGGTCGTTTCCAAGAAATTGCAGGAAACCGTCGACGGGCGGCCGGAATGGGTGAACGAGGTTCGTTTTGACGATGGAAAGGTGCGAATGCTGATTCCGCGGCTTTCCGAACCTCCGATGAAAAAGGCCGCGTGAGACTCTACATCGTTGATGGTTCCAATGCGGTGCGTCGGGGTGATTATGACCCGCGTTTTCCGGAGATGGATGAGGCGCGTCATGAGGAATTCCTCGATCGAGTGACGCGAGCCGCCGAACCGTTGGATGGTGGAATTTTAATCCAGATTTTTTTTGACGGCCCTCGTCGAGAAACCTTCCCAGTGGATACTCCCGTCCAGGTCCGATTCGCCTTTGACGGAGACGCCGATGCAGGCATTCTGGATGCCGTCCGGTATCGAATGCAATCGGGAAAAGGGGTTGTCGTTGTGACTCAGGATCGCGATCTAGCCGACCAGGTGAAGGAAGAGGGAGCGAAGGTGATTCGTTTCTCTGAGTTTGAAACGCGTCTTCGCGAGCGACGGGCTTAAATCAGTCCTGACGAATAGGAACTGCGCTGCGCAGCGCGTCGTCCAGTTCGATGACAAATCCCCGGCCGAGACCGTTGCGCGCATGATAATAAGGGGCTTCGATGTAGATGCGCAATGCGTCCCCTTTTTCTCCTTCCATGAAGAACGATCCGTCGGCTTCCGACTGCACGGTCAATTCGATGCCATCGGCACCCAGGGCCTTCACCGCAGACGGGATTACGTCAATGCCGGCTGTGTTGGTAACCCGCAGGCCCCAAGCGCCGGCGACGCCCGGGCGGGGGGAAACATCCAGCTTCAATCCATGAGGGAAAACAATCGCTTGGTCGATGGAGGTGATCCGAACCGCCCGGTAGGCGGAGGCACTATTGGCTGTGCGGGGAAGTGATGCTGGAAATTTCCCAAAGCTGTCATGGGCGATAAAATAAGTTTTTTCCCCCCAGTCCTTGTCGGTTTGATTCGTTGAGCAATGAATCAAGCGTTCTCCCTGTTCCATACAGAAATAACCGACTACGGCTACCGCATGGGCGCCCGGCCAGCGGGGGTGTTCGGTGTGTTCGAGCTGCACGTAAGCGATGCCCCAGCGTTGGAGGCCTTCCTTTAGGACCTTCGCGTATTTAAGCGGCGTACGTCCGCGAAAAACACTGTTGGTAAACAGCTGTTTCCACTCCCCTTCCATCGCCGACATTTCGGGCTTGTATGTGAAGACCTTTCCCGAAATCGGATCCTTGACCGTATAGGATTTCTTCTCGGTTAGGAGCTTGGCGTAGCCGCGCGGCTCGTACGGAAAACCGGTGTTGCGTACCGGATCCTTTTGGATGAACTTCGGCGGCACAACAAAATCAGGGTCCCCGTTGCCCGAGGAAATACGTGAGCGCCGGAAGTATTCGAGTTCCAGCAGGGTGGGGTCCAGTCCCGTCTCGTTGCCGCCGTGACTGCGGCTTTCATGCTGGGGCAAGGAGCGTCCTAATTGCTGGGCCCACCAATCGTTGGCGGACGCGGCGGCATGGGCAAGACAGGTCCAGATCGGTTCATTGGGGCGGCCGTCATAGGTCCATTCTTTGATCTTTCCGAATCTCCGCCCTTGATTCTGCCGGCGAATCATGTCGTTGATTTTAGCGACCTGCTCCGGGGTCTCTTCCTGGTTCTTGTGAGGGAGGCGGTCGAACCCGGCAATGGTGTCTCTAAATTCCACGGGAATCGTATCGAGATCCAGCGCGAAACGGGGGGCAGCTGGCGGCGACTCGGATTCGGCGTAAAGGATTTTGCGCTGTTCGCGCACAGGTGTATTCTCCACCGGAACAACCTTTCCATCAAAAATCCGGTCGAGCACTTCGGGGGAGAGATTATGCCGCAGGATCGGCGCGGGAGGTCGGATATTCGCCGACGCGCAGACGGGAAGAAATAGAAGAACTGGAAGAATAGAAATCTTCATGCGATATTCTATCATAGGTCCTTTAGACTCTGAATTGGTATATTGCCCCTGTGAAGAGATTTTTTCCCCTATTGTTTTGGGCCCTTGCCGCGGGTTGTGCGACGTCCGGCGAGGCAGGCCGTGTTGGTGTGTTGGTCATGGCCCACGGCGGCGAACCTGAGTGGAACCGACTCGCGAGTGAAGCGGCTGCTTCCCTCGCGAAGGAATACCCAACGGAGATCGCCTTTGGCATGGCGCGGGCGGATACCCTGCAAAAGGCCGTCATGCGCCTGGAGAAACGGCATGTGAGGCGAATCGCCGTTGTTCGCTTGTTTCTTAGTGGGAAAAGTTTTCTCGGCCGAACGGAAAAGATCCTGGGCGCGGTTCCCGGAGCCTCAGAAAGACCGGCGCATTGGGAGCATCACGGGCATGGGGACCATGCGATGATGGATCCCCGTACCATGCCCCTGTGGCGGGTCAAGACCAACAGCGAATTTGTGATCACCCGCGAGGGCCTGTTGGATGGGCCGACGGG